>CAVGMK010000202.1:0-3522 GCA_963630135.1 Oscillospiraceae bacterium | reverse complement strand
GGTGGTAAAAGCCCTTTCTCCGGCGGAGTATGCCGAGTACGCGCCAATTGCGGGACCGCCGGGGTTCAAGGACGCCATCGTAAAGGCTGCACTGGGAGATTACGTGCCGAAGGGATACGTCGGCGTGGTTGCTTCACCGGGCGGCACGGGTTCGCTTCGGAACGCCATCGCCAACTACACCTGCCTGGGCGACAAGATTCTGACGCATGACTGGCATTGGACGACCTACAAGAATATCGCTATGGAGATCGGAAGAGGGGAAGAGACCTTCGACATGTTCGATGCCGAGGGCAACTTCAACCTCGTGGATTTCGAATACAAGGTAAGCAAGCTCCTGCGCATCCAGGACCGCTTGCTGATTATCCTGAACACGCCGGCCAACAACCCGACGGGTTACTCCTTGTCCGACGAGGACTGGGACGGCGTGGTTCGCATCCTGAATAGCACCGATCCGGCCAAGAAGGTGGCACTGGTGGTGGATGTGGCCTATATTGATTTCGCCGGTGATGAGAAGGAGGTTCGTTCCTTCCTGCCGAAGCTGGAAGAGCTGAATGCGAATGTCCTGCCGATGCTGGCATACAGCGCATCCAAGACATTCACCTTCTATGGCTGCCGCTGCGCTGCAACCATCTGCATCGCGAAGTCGGAGGAAATCCGTGACGAGTTCGTCCGCGTGGTATCCTTCTCTGCACGTGCCAGCTGGTCCAACTGCCCGAGAGGTCCGCAGGAAGTCATCGCGAAGATTTACAGCGACCCGGCACTGCTGGCTCGCGTCGATGAGGAGCGCACCGGTTTCCGGAACATGCTCTTAGCCCGCGGCCACGCCTTCGAGGAGGAAGCGGCGAAGGTCGGCCTTCAGATGGTGCCTTTCCGCGGCGGGTTCTTCTGCTCGGTTCCGTGTGACGACCCGGATGCCATCAGCAAGCGTCTGGAGAGTAAGGATGTCTTCGTGGTGCCGTTCACCAAGGGCGTCCGCGTGTCCATCGCATCCATCTCCGAGGAGAAATGCCGCCGGCTGCCGAAGCTGATTAAGGAGGCGCTAGAGGGGTAACGCGCAATGGACGCTGCCGGACGGAAGACGTCAAGAACGCGGGAACCATAGAATTTATTAAGACGAGATTTTATGGCGAGAAGCTTCGATTGATGTGCAGGCTGTCGGACAGAAGTGAGTACCGCCGGAGATCTTGCGAACTGTACACTTGAATAATTTTGAAATATGATAAATCGCCGGGGCAGGAGATGCTTCGGCGGTTTTTAACTAAAGAGAAGGTGATGCAGAAGTAGGGGAGACGGCGGCGATGAAACCCATAATATGCGTTACAAACCACATTTTCGTTAAAAAAATTCCTGAAAAGGCACTTTAAAACTTGATAACGCGGGTTTTATCGAATATACTGTAGGCAGAAAGGAGGCTTATATCATGCTATGCCAGTTCACATTTCAGAATTATAAGTCCTACAAGAAGGAGACCACACTAGATTTTCAGGCGGCAAAGCTTCCAGAATTCAAGGAATCACTGATTATAGAGAAATCTGCTTCAGATCTTCTTCCGGTCAGCGTTGTCTATGGTCCGAATGGTGGGGGAAAATCCAATTTGCTCCAGGCACTTTCCTGTGTGATTTCTACGGTGGTGAAGCCAGTGTATGACATAGGAACTAATCGGAAAGAAATTATCTTGCAGCAAACGGTGGAAGCAGCTCCGTTCCTTTTCAATACAGAATCCAGAAATGAACCCATCGAATTTCGTATGTTCTTTCGCATCGATGGAAATGAATACTGTTACTACCTAGCTCTTCTGGATGATGAAATTCTATCGGAATCCCTCCATCGTAAAGCGATTACCGGCACAAAAGCGGCTGTTATTTTCGACCGAGAGGCGGAAAATGTTACGCTGGGATACAGCATAGACAAGAAGAGCATCAATAAGTCGGTGAATCCAAAGATGCCATATCTCTCGTTTCTGGCAATCAACTATGATATTCCGATTATCAACGAAGTCATCACTTGGTTCGAAAGTTGCATCGTTCGAAGCTATGCGAATCCGTTGGTGGAGCATCAGGTAATGCTTTCAAAGGATTTACTGTACAAGAATCAATTTATTCAGGCATTGAACGATATGGATATCGATATTACGGACTATCGTTATGATGAAATGACTCAGGAATTATTCCTGAGAAGAACGCTAGGTAAGCAAGATTATGAACTCCCATTCTCGCAGGAATCCGATGGAACACGCAAATTGATTGCAGCACTTCCAGTCATTCTGCTAGCACTTCGTGAAGGGCGACTGGTTATTATTGATGAACTCGATGCCAAGCTTCATCCAAAGCTACTTCGATACGTTATTTCGTTATTTAAGAATAAGGAAATCAATCAGTATGGAGCGCAGTTGCTGTTCACATCCCATGACATGTATACATTAAAAAACTCTGTATTCCGCCGGGACGAAATCTGGTTTGCGGCAGAGAATGCTGCACACGAAAGTGAACTCTATTCCCTGCATGAAATTCGCGGCGAAGATAAAGAGCGTATTAAGAATACCGCTGCGTATGATAAGCAATATCTGGAGGGTCGCTATGGCGCAGACCCATATCTTTCCAACATGTTGGGAGGTGAATTTTCATGAGCTTGAAGCCACCGAAGAAAAGTGATTTGGATAAAAGCTGGATGAAGTCTCGCAGGGATATACCACGGAAGATTCAGCCGGAATACCATCTGATCGTTACAGAAGGAACTAATACGGAACCTGCATATTTCGGTGCAATGAAAGATATTGTCAATGCTTCTTATCCGGACCGAATTCAACTCAGCATCCAAGGTATCGGAGATAATACCCTAAATTTATTTCAGAAGGCAAAGCGACTGGTTGGAACATCAGCAAATGGATTCAAGCACGTCTGGATTGTATATGATACAGATGACTTTCCCAACGACCATGTCAACAGAACCGTTGAATTGTGCAGAATGGAATCAAATGAGGAAACAACATATCATGCAATATGGTCTAATCAATGTATTGAGCTCTGGTTTTTGCTCCATTTTTCTTTCATGCATGCAGATCTTCACAGAAGCTCCTATTGGCCAAAGCTCTCGAATATTATGAGCTCACAGAATCTTGGAAAATATGTCAAGAACCGGGATGACATGTATGAGATTCTGCATCCCTACATGGATACGGCTATTGTAAATGCGGAAAAACTGGAGCAAATCAATGTTGGTAAGGTGCCATCAGAGGCTACTCCAGGAACCCAGGTTCATACTCTTGTAAAAAAATTAAAACCATATCTCACATGAACCCGAGGGGGCAGCAGTATCGGCTGTCCCCATTTCATTAATGCCTTCACGTTCCTGCATGAATTTGTTGAAGAACAGAATCGCCATACAACCTACGCATCACATTCAATCCAATTGACGGAACCCGCGAAAAAGGGTATAATAACGGAGTCGTTCGACAACATAACAACTTCATATGCGGGTGTAGTTTAATGGCAAAACTCGAGCTTCCCAAGCTCGCGTCGAGGG
>CAVGMK010000201.1:0-3567 GCA_963630135.1 Oscillospiraceae bacterium | reverse complement strand
TCTGCTCCATCGGAAACGGATTGCCGTACGAATGATATTTTTGGCCGAAATTACTGGTTACGGCCGCAGCAGTTCTTGTACTTCTTGCCGCTTCCGCATGGGCACGGATCGTTGCGGCCGATTTTTGGCGCGTTGCGGTGCACCGTCTCCTGGTGCTTCTCCTCGGTCGGCGCGGCATTCGGTCCATTGCTTGCGGACTCGTCGTGGTATTCTTCCTTCGTGGTCTGCTGGCTCTGGATGCGGCTGGTTCTCGCAGTCCGGGTCGTCACGGTCACGTTGAAGCAGAACCGAACGACTTCCTCGCGGATGTCCGATACCATCTCCTCGAACATGGCGAAACCTTCGGAGGCGTAAGCCATCGCCGGATCCTGCTGGCCCAGCGCGCGGAGGCCGATACCGTTCTTCAGCTGATCCATCGCATCGATGTGATCCATCCAGCGGTTGTCGACCACTCTCAGCATGATCATGCGCTCTACTTCGCGCATCTGCTCGGTGCCGACTTCGGCTTCTTTCGCTTCGTATACCTTCTCCAGCGCGGCCTTGATGTCTTCCTTGAGGTCCTCCGGCTGAAGATCCATCTTCTCTTCGTCGGTGTATCCGCTGAATACCTTGCGGTATGCCGGGGTAATTTTGTCCACGGCGTCGTAGATGCGATCCAGGTCCCATTCCTCGGCGTATTTGGATTCCATGGTGACCGGATCGACGATGCCGTCAACCAGCTCGGACATCATGTTCAGGATGTATTCTCTTAAGTTCTCGCCATCCAGCACCATGCGTCTCTGTCCGTAGATGATCTCACGCTGCTTGTTCATGACGTTGTCGTATTGCAGGACATATTTACGGATGCCGAAGTTCTTGCCCTCCACCTTCTTCTGGGCGTTCTCAATCGACTTCGACAGCATACCGGCTTCGATGGCTTCATCTTCCTCCAAGCCGACGCGCTCAACCAGGCGCTGCATTCTCTCGCCGCCGAAGAGTCTCATCAGATCGTCTTCCAGGGAGATGAAGAACTGGGATTCACCCGGGTCTCCCTGACGGCCGGCACGGCCTCTCAGCTGATTATCGATACGACGGGACTCATGTCTCTCGGTACCGATGATGCAAAGACCGCCCAGCTCGCGAACTTTCTCCTGCTCTTCCTTGCGCTCCTCAGCGTACTGCTTGCACAGTGCCTTGTATGTCGCTCTGGCTTCGTTCAGTTCCGGATCGTCGGATTTGCTGATACCGGTCATGTAGGCCAGCTGCTCCGGCGTATACTCGCGACGCTTCATCTCCTTGCGCGCCTCGAATTCCGGATTGCCGCCTAAGATAATATCGGTACCACGGCCGGCCATGTTGGTCGCGATGGTAACGGCACCTAAGCGTCCGGCATCGGCAACAATCTCGGCCTCGCGTTCATGGTATTTCGCATTCAGCACGTTGTGCTTGATTCCCCGCTTCTTCAGCTGCTTGCTGATGAGCTCGGAGATCTCAACGGAAATCGTGCCGACCAGCACCGGCTGACCGGTCTCGTGTACTTCGGCCACGCGGTTCACGATGGCTCTGTATTTGCCGGCTTCATGCGCGTAGACGGAGTCTTCCTTGTCGTTACGGATAACCGGCAGGTTGGTCGGAATGACCACAACGTCCATGTTGTAGATGTCGCGGAACTCGTCTTCCTCGGTCTTGGCGGTACCGGTCATACCAGACAGCTTCTGGTACATACGGAAGTAGTTCTGCAGGGTGATGGTCGCCAGTGTCTTGGACTCGGCGCGGATGTTCACGCCTTCCTTCGCCTCGATGGCCTGGTGCAGGCCGTTGCTGAAGCGGCGTCCGTACATCAGACGACCGGTGAACTCATCGACAATCAGAATCTCGCCGTCCTGCACGATGTAGTCCACGTCTCTCTTCATCAGATAGTTGGCACGGAGTGCCTGGTTGACGTAGTGGTTGAGCTCCATGTTATCCGGATCGGAGAAGTTCTCGATACCGAAATACTGCTCGCAGAGCTCAACACCTTCATCGGTGAGGGCAATCTGGTTGTCCTTCTCTTCAATCTTGTAATCTTCATCCTGGGTCAGCGTCTTGACGAAGCTGTTGGCGGAGGTGTACATGCCGCTGGAATCCACACCGCGGCCGGAAATAATCAGCGGGGTTCTCGCTTCATCGATGAGGATGGAGTCGACCTCGTCGACGATGGCGTAGTTGAGCTCGCGCTGGGTCAGATCTTCTTCATAGGTGACCATGTTGTCCCGAAGGTAGTCGAAACCGAACTCGTTGTTGGTTCCGTAGGTGATGTCGCAGCGATAAGCGGCCACACGGTCTTCGCCTTCTACGGCGTGCGTCACACAGCCGACAGTGAGGCCCAGGAAGGTATAGATCTTGCCCATCCACTCGGCGTCACGGCTTGCCAGGTAGTCGTTGACGGTAACAACGTGGACGCCTTTACCCGTCAATGCGTTGAGGTAAGCAGCCAGGGTTGCCACCAGCGTCTTACCTTCACCGGTCTTCATCTCGGCGATACGGCCCTGGTGCAGGACCACGCCGCCAATCAGCTGTACGCGGAAGTGCTTCATGCCCACTGCACGGTACGCACCTTCCCGGCAGACTGCAAAGGCCTCCGGCAGAATGTCGTCCAGCGTCTCTCCTTCGGCGAGCCGGTCTTTGAATTCCTGCGTCTTAGCTCTGAGCTCCTCGTCGGTCAGCTTCTGCATATCCTCATCATAGGCTTCGACCAGATCAACAATCTTCTCGACCTTGCGAACTTCTTTCGCGTTGAGGTCTCCGAATATTTTTTCCAAAAATCCCATTTTCTTCTCCTTCTATATATCAGTCTATTCATCATCGTCCGGGATGTTCTCAACGCGGATGTGCACCATCAGGGCGCGACGCTCATCCGCGCGGGTAACCCGCACGTGGAAAATCTTGTGTTTGGAACGGTAGTCGAACATGTCTCCCACCTTCGCCAGGCGATCCAGCTCAATCATGACCCAACCGTTGATGGTGGTGGCGTCCACGTCGATGCTCTCGCCCACCATCTCGAAGAACTTCTCGACGTTGGCACCGCCGGATACAGAGTATGTGCCGTCATAGAGCTGTGTGACATCGCGCATCTCCACGGCGTCATGCTCGTCGTAGATCTTGCCGACCAGCTCCTCGATGATGTCCTCCATGGTAACCAGACCGGTGGTCCCGCCGTACTCGTCCACGATGATGGCGATGTGCGTCTTCTTCGCCTGCATCTTCTTGAGGAGCACCGCGGCCTTCATGGACTCTGCCACGTAAGCAACCGGCTTGATATAATTCTCCAGCTTGCGGCCGTCCGCCATGACGTAGTTGTGGAAGTCCTTCTGGTTAATAACCCCCACAATATTATCCAGGTCGCCGTCGTATACCGGCAGGCGGGAGAATCCGCTGGTCTTGAAAATGTCCGCGATTTCCTCCAGCGAAGCGTCCACCTCCACTGCCTCGACATCCACACGCGGCGTGATGATATCGATAGCTTCGAGGTCGTCGAACTCGATGGCGTTGGTAATCAGCTCGCGCTGTTCCTCACCGATGTTGCCGCCAATCTGTGCCTCTTCCACG
>CAVGMK010000200.1:0-3580 GCA_963630135.1 Oscillospiraceae bacterium | reverse complement strand
GGAAATATCCATTCCTTCATTACGCGCTTTCGCAATTTTGGCCATAGCGTCCGCGACTGTTGACGTAACATCCTTACCAATCGTCTGCTTCAGGTGAGAAACGTGGAGCGGAACGCCGCCTTCCTTCGCAATATAGATGGCTTCATCCAGTGCTTCCGTGATGGTCTTGCCTTCATTCCGCATGTGTGTGCAGTAGAAACCGCCATAAGGCTTCATCGCTTTGCAGAGCTCTGCAAGTTCTTCCTTCTCGGTAGCTGCACCCGGGATGTAGATAAGGCCGGAGCTCATGCCCACGCAGCCGGCTTCCATGGCCTTAACAATTTCATTCTTCATGTTGGCAAGCTGCTCCGGTGTCGGCTTCTCGTAAGAGAATCCCATCTCGTCAATACGAATCGGACCTTGTGCCACGTAAGCGACAATGTTCGTTGCCGGCTCTTTGCTTTCCACGTATTTGAGATATTCATCCATGCTGTTCCAGTTGATTTCCAGCTGAACCGGAATGTTTCCTACCATACGGGTTCCAAGGTAACGAAGAAGCTCGTCCTTGCGTTCATCTCTGCATGGTGCTGCGCCGATGCCACAGTTCGAGATAACCTGGGTGGTTACGCCGCTGCGAAGGTGGCTCGGGCAGCGGTGATCATAGATTACCGTGAAATCCGAGTGTGTATGGAAGTCAATAAATCCGGGCGATACGAATTTGCCGGTTGCATCGATGACCTGTTTTGCTTCTTCCGAAGAGAGGTCGCCGATGGCAACGATTTTGTCCTCCACAATACCCAGGTCGCCTTGGAATCTTGCTTTTCCGGTACCATCAATGATGGTGCCGCCTGCGATTATGATATCTAACATTGTCTCTACTCCTTTCAAAAATCCGTTTCTACACCTTCATTCATCTGCTGACTCAATAACGTGACAGATGAATTGATAATTCAAATACCCTTTAATTCAAGTGATTACTCATTTATTCAATCAAGCCTTCATTAACATTCCATCAATCTATCATTCCGTCGAATCTATTTGCTCTCTTCCTTTTGAGCCGCCTTCTTATCCTGTACATAGAAGAATCTGGCAACCAGAATGCCAGCGATGATGATGAAGAGAATCAGGAAACCGCCCTGGATTCCCAGCTTGCCACCGATAACTAGGATAGCAAGTGCCGCAATCAGAATGCTGACACCGGTACGCAGGTTCTTACGCGCCTGATCTACATAGATGGCACCGAACAGAGCCGGCAGGATGTAGGAGAAGGAGCTGGTGATGAATTCCGGCAGAATCGGAATAATCAGCGATCCGAAGAAGACGAAGAGCGTAATCATGGATGCGGATATCAGTACGGAGCAAGCAACGCCGATGGTACCGATGACATCACCTTCGTGGGTTCCCGGTTCTACGCCGGCTACCTTCTGTGCCATGGATGCGGCCGGCATACGGATATCGCCGCAGCTTCCTGCCAGCCATCCGATGTAAGAGCCTGCCGTTCCCATCGTTGGGTAATAAGTAATCGGCTGAATAATCCAGGAGAGACCGTAGGTTGCAGCCAGCATTCCCCAGATCTGGAAGAGAACGCCCCAAGATGGCATCACGTCGTAACGAATACCTACATATACAGCCGGAATGAAATTGGCAATGATGGCAAGTCCCATGGTGAGTCTGCCGTTTCTGATAACTTTCTGTTCATATGACATAATTTGTACCGTCCTTTCTTATATCCCTAATTGACGATTCTTAACCAACGATAGCCTGGGTAACCAGGATGCCGAAGAGAAGCGATAATCCAAGCGCCACTTCCTGCAGTGTCTTGTGCTTCTTGAACACGGTGGTCAGCAGTAGCATCATGCCGGCGCTGAGGCAGGCCGGGAGCCACTTCAGCATGAAGTCGAATGTGGCGAGCTGGTTGGTGAGCAGGTATCCGAACAATGCCATGGTTGCACCACCCATCATGGCTTTGCACCATACTGCGTCGTACTTGCTGTTCATCCAGGTGATAACGTGGCTCATACGGTGGGTCAGCAGGAATACAATCAGGAGCCATCCCAGGTTGTTCAGTGCCATACCCCACAGGGCGTAAGAGAATGTGCCAAGGTCGAGTGCCGAACTTCCAACTTCAGTACCGGTCATGTTGGCAATCAGGGAGATAACTCCGAGCTCGGTTCTTGCTGCACCGACGTCACACAGTCTCATCCAGCTGGTTGGTCCGCCGATTACCGCCAGCAGGGCGAGTACGGAAACAACCGGTGCCAGGGAAGGTCCGATAGACGTGATACAAGAGGAACGGATGCTGGCACTGCACTGTGCCTGTGTCAGGCCGATTTCCTTCGATTCCTTCAGTGCGCCTCTTAAGAAGACAATCGCCTGTACTACAGAGGCAATGACCATGATGCTGGACAGGACCCATAATATCGGGCTGTTCATGATGCTAGAGATGTCATTCATTTCTTGGTTCTCCTTTTTCTTCAATAATTAAATAGCGGTAAAAGTAGGTTCATGCTGCGGAACTTTTCCGACCGGCATGGGATATTCAGCGATTATTCCTGCAGGATGAGGCTCCTCGTGCAGAACGATAGAAAGAGGAGCGAACACCTTGCTATGGTAAATACCCTTTTCGCTGGATAGAGTATAGCATGTAAAAGGATGTTCCAGTTATTCACGTTTCCGTCGTAAATGAGTCGGAAAAATAAACAACTTGTGCGTGTTTGATTTTTACGTACAGGATGTGTCGGATTTTCTGTCACCATATTTTCTCTATTTGACGCAAAGACTCCGTGAATATTATTAACAAACGCGATATATTGCACATAACGCGAAGACTGTTGCCTTTTTTGAAAATATGTTACAATACATATAATTGTAGAGAACAGGAGTGATATATGAAAATAGAACAATTGCAGCAGTTTCTCGTGGTAGTAGAAGAGGGCAGCATGAATGAAGCGGCCCAGAAACTCTACGTAGCCCGTTCATCGCTCAGCACATCGATGAAGAACCTGGAGACGGAATTAGGTTCTCCAATTTTCGAGCGCACAACACGAGGCGTTCTCCTGACGCCATTCGGGAGATCGGTATACCACCAGGCGCAGGATATTTGTCGCCGTTTTCAATACCTTCAGAACACACCGAAAACCGGAAATCCGGAACACTTGTCGGTGTCCAGTATGTATTGTTCCCTGGCAAATGATGCGCTGGTGGAGATGTATGAACGACATTACAAGGATGGATTTACCTGCAACCTGGAGGAATGTGTCCTCTTTGATGTGATTCAGCAGGTCAGTACCGGCCTGGCAGAAATTGGTATTGTCACTGTTTTCTCTGACGGGGAACCGCTAGCGCTTCGCAAGATAGAAGAGGCCGGACTGGAATTTAACCTGATGATTAAGCGGAAGCTTTATGCCATTATTGGACCGAAGAATCCGCTCTATGATATGGAATCGGATGAGGTGACGCTCGAACAGTTGAGCGAATTCCCGTGCGTTGTCAATTACACGGCTCCAGGAGATTTCTCCGGCGAAAGAATCTGGGAAGGCGGCAAACGCAAGACGGCAGAAATTCTGGTGAGTGATTTCGGTAGCGAGCTTCAGATTATATC
>CAVGMK010000199.1:0-3709 GCA_963630135.1 Oscillospiraceae bacterium | reverse complement strand
ACACGAAAAATCAATCGCAAATTTTTGCGATTGATTTTTCGTTTGGTTTCGAGTGTATTTTCTTATTGTTCTGCGTTATCTTCTTTGCTTTCGCGCGCCAGTGCTTTTGTCAGAAAAACCGACAGAAGTCTCATCTAATTCCCCTGAAGTAAGGATATTTAAAATATGTTCACTTGCTGTAGCATGCTTAACATCTCACAATATATTCTCCCAACGATTCGAGCACGCATTCCCGAATATTTAATGCCGTCTTCTTTGCTTTCGTTACATTTAACCCGGCCTTCTTTGCCACTGCAAGAAGATTCTCCAGATCAGGATTCTTTCCATTGCCATGCACCATCGTGGCGTGCTCTCCGCCAAAGGAGTAGCTATAGGTAAGGTCATACGCCGGAGATAGAACCCATCGCTTCTCACCTTCCCTGTACAGGAAGGTGAAATTCTTCGAATGATCATCTCTGTTATGCGCATATACATTGAAGCACATTAGTTTATACAGTTTCTCGCACTCTTCCATTGACTGGGTGAGCTGGAGGGTCAGTTGCATCAGAATGTCGTAATCCAAGTTGGGAATTCGATGGGAAGTCTCAAGAAGTCCGGAAGCCGATACCATATGTATTTTATCATTCTCATTCGGGCCTTCTCGGTCGAATCGTCTCGTACCGAAATATCCGCTCGTGCGCTTGGATGGAAATAAATTTACTTTTTCCACATCAATACCGCACGCCATGGCACACATAGCGTAATCGTATTCCTGTTTCCCGATTTCCTTACTATCCTGAGATGATGGAAACTTGATAATCCAGTCCTCATCATCTATTCTGGTAAGGATTTTCGGTCTTGCACCGCCGGAAGAACCGCCACGGAGAAACAGATAGTCCAAATCATCGGAGGAATCTGTATTTAGTAGTTTCTCACATTCCCTCGCAATCTCATCGAGAGATTTCTCCTCCTGATTTTCTCCCACCGATACAATCGGATGGTAAGTCAGTGCACCCATTCCAGAAGCACCCACAATGGAAAGTCGGTTCAAATTGCTAACAACATAAGGATCTATTCCATTCTTAATCATCAGGCGATCCACCAGCAAGCGCCCCCATCCGTCCGGCAGGCTATCCGAAAAAACGCCGTGTAGCCCTTCAAACGGACTCCACTCCGGCATGAACACCTTCTTTTCCAATGGAAGGGAGAACGGACTAATCGAGAATCCATCTACTATCCAATCGCTGTCATACTCGAATGCAGCAAGACGATTCTGATATAACGCCATTGTCCCGACGCGCCGCCCGTGATAGAACACTTCGAGCTTATCAATTCTGTTCATTGATTACCTCCTCAATCGACGCGAACGGCACATTCTCGAACAACTTCTCCAGTTCTCCTTCCACCCCCAGCGCAATGGCCAGCTTCGTCAGAGACTGAAGCGAGATCTCGCCGCTCTGCTCGAATCGCTTCAGCGAGCCAAGGCTTACCCCCGATCTTGTCGCCAGCTCCTTCTGCGTGATTTTCTTCCGTTTGCGTAGCCGCACCAGATTACCGGCAATCTCATTATTAATTTGTATCCATGTTTTCTTTGTTAATTGAATCATGCTAATATTTTAGTCCTTTTTGCGTATTTTATCAAGAATGAATAATATATTAGTCGGCCAAAAGCAGAAATCGCCACCCAGAGGTGACGATTTGTGCTTCATTTTTCGGCATCCCCGGCAAGCCGTTCTGACCCGCCGGAGGTCTTCCAAATTGGTGTAATCTTATTTTACCAGCTCAATCAACGCGAACGAAAGAATTCTCCAGTTCCACGATATCGGCATCCGTAATCTCCCGCAGCACGCGGCATGGATTACCTACCGCAACCACGCCGGCCGGGATATCCTTGGTTACCACGCTCCCGGCACCGATAATACTTCCCTTTCCAATCGTTACACCCCCGCAGATTGTTGCGTTCGCCCCAATCCAGACACCATCTTCAAGGGTAATTGGTTTCGAAGTATTCACACCGGCCATACGCTGCACCGGGTCAATCGCGTGCCCGGCACAGGTCAGGCATACGCCCGGCGCGATTAGTGCCCCAGCGCCGATATGGATTGGCGATGTATCCAGCATCACAACGTTGTAATTCAGCACCGCCATTCCATGGAAGTGAATATTGTAACCATAATCGCAGCGAAAGCCTTCTCCGATGAACACCTCCGGATTCGATGTTCCCAGAAGTTCGGAAAGTACACGCACCTGGCTTTCCCGATCATCTTCATCAATGGCTTCGTATTTCTTCAGAAGGCGTTTCGCGACCTTCTGATGTTCCACGGGAACTTGGTCGTACATGCACACGTAGGGTTCCTGGGTTCTCATAATTTCTGCGTAATTTTTCATCGATTTCCTTCTTTCTCCGTCGTCACCGACACGAACGGCTTCCGAAACCTTACGCTTCAGAAGCCGCCTCTCTTTTCGAATGAGTCATATTAAACGATTTCATTCGGATTATTCAGTTTATCTGGAAGATATCCTTCCCAACCTGGCAGAAATTACGCATTCTGCAGCGCCTGCTCCAGATCCGCGATGATATCCTCTGCAGCCTCGATTCCGATGGAGAGTCGGATGAGTCCTGGCGATACGCCGGCCTCTACCAGCTGCTCATCGTTCAGCTGACGGTGTGTGTGGCTGGCCGGATGGAGTACCATCGTTCTGGTTGCAGCAACGTGGGTGGCGATTTCTGCCAGCTTCAGGCTGTCCATGAATCGGACGGCATTCTCTCTTCCGCCCTTCAGCTCGAAGGAGATAACGCCGCAGGTCTTACCGTCTCTCATGTATTTCTGCGCAAGGTTGTAGTACTTATCGCCCGGCAGGCCCGCGAAGCTAACGTGGGCTACCTTCTCGTGATTCACCAGATACTCGGCTACCTTCTGTGCGTTCTCGCAGTGACGCTCCACGCGAAGCGGCAGAGTCTCCAGGCCCAGGTTCAGCAGGAAGCAGTTGGTCGGGGACGGGATGGAACCCAGGTCTCTCATCAGCTGCGAGGTGGCTTTGGTGATGTAAGCCTTCTTGCCGAACTGCTTCGTGTAGACGATGCCATGGTAGGACTCGTCCGGTGTAGTCAGGCCGTGGTATTTGTCGCCGTACTTCTCCCAGTCGAAGTTTCCGCTGTCAACGATAACGCCGCCAACCTGTACTGCATGGCCATCCATGTATTTGGTCGTGGAATGGGTCACGATGTCGGCGCCCCACTCGAACGGTCTGCAGTTCACCGGAGTCGGGAATGTGTTGTCCACAATCAGTGGGCAGCCGTGCTCGTGTGCCACCTTGGCGAATTTCTCGATGTCAAGAATAACCAGTGCCGGGTTCGCGATGGTCTCCGCGAGAACGGCCTTCGTGTTCGGACGGAATGCTGCAGCCAGCTCTTCTTCCGATGCATCGGTGTCTACGAAGGTGCACTCAATGCCCAGTTTCTTGAAGGTCACGCCGAGCAGGTTGAATGTCCCGCCGTATATGGTGGATGCTGCGACTACGTGGTCTCCTGCTTCGCAGATGTTAAAAACAGCATAGAAGTTGGCTGCCTGCCCCGAGGAAGTCAGGATGGCCGCCACGCCGCCTTCGAGATCCGCAATCTTTGCGGCAACGGCATCGTTGGTCGGGTTCTGCAGTCTGGTGTAGAAGTATCCCTCTGCCTTCAGATCGAAGAGCGCGCCCATCTCATCGGTGGTGTCATATTTGAATG
>CAVGMK010000198.1:0-3736 GCA_963630135.1 Oscillospiraceae bacterium | reverse complement strand
CAGGATCGGATGAGGATGCCTTCCGAAAGTAATTTTACCGGAAGATGGGTGTCCGTGGAGCGAAACAGGATGTAGTTGACGTCGGATGGGAACACCTTGTAACCCAGCTTGGTCAGGCCACGAGTCAGGTATTCGCGTTCCTCCACGATGAGCGGCAAGGAATCCGCAACATAAGCGGCCTCCGCCAGGCAGGCTGCGCCCGCCTTCTGCGCGAACACCGACAGGTTCCACTCCGGGAGCGACCCGCTGACGCGCGTCGCATTCGCAATGCTCTCCTGCGTCGTGCCGGCCAGCGCCACGGCGTATCCCAGTCTTACGCCCGGAATCGCGAAGGTCTTGGTGAACGAGCGGAGGACTAACGTGTTCGGCATGCTCCCATCCGGTAAGGCTTCCGGCATGGTTTCCGGCATGGTTTCCGGCGTAATTGCCGGCGAGGTCTCCCGCAGAATTTCCGGTAGCGCTTCCGGTGTTCCCAGCGCTTCCGATGTTCCTGGGGCTTCCGATTTACCCGATGTTTCCGACATTCCCGGGACATCCGGTGAAGCGATATTTCCGGAGGTGTCATCGTGATTCTGAAGTGGCGTTGTCAACGGCGTTGTCACTGGCGGCGTCACCGGCGATGTTATTGGCATCGTTGACAAGTGACTCAGCGAATACTTGAATTTCCAGAGAAGGCTGTGGGTCTCCTCCTGCCCCGTCAGCGCCATGAAGCATTCGTCAATCATAACGGCGGTGTCCGTCTCTCCGGCCGCGGTGAGAATCGCATCCAGCACTTCCGGCGGAATCAGCTTCCCGTTCGGGTTGTTCGGATTGGTCAGAATCAGCATGTCCGGCTTCACGCGGCGGATTTCATCGGCAATGTCCTCTTGCAGGATGAAATTCTGCTCCGGCCGCAAGGTGTAATAATGGCAAATGCAATCCGGGCAGATGCCGCGAATGGCTCTCTCGTATCCGGTATAGGCAGGAGCCGTCAGCAGGCAGGATTTCGGTTGATAGGCTTGCACGAACGCCGATATGATTTCCGATGCGCCGTTGCCCAGCACGATTTGCTGTTCCGATACATTCCACCGCTCTGCCAGCATTGTCCGGAGCTCCTGATGATGAAGATCCGGGTACTCCGTCACGTGATGAATGGCCTCTTCCAGCGCACCTAAAACACCCTCGGGGATGCCCCGAGGGTTCAAATTAACAGAGAAATCATATTGGACCTGGTTGCGGTAGATATCGCCTCCGTGCATAAGATGAATTTCCTTTCGTGTGTTCTATGCATTATCCGAATCCGGTTGAACAGCGACTGAACCGCCAGAGACTCGTTATCTTATTGCTGTCTCATTGTTGGCAAGTTGCAATCAGATAATCGCTATTTGTTGCAACCACAGCAGGAACCGGTCTTGTCTTCGCTACACTCTCCGGCTTCACATCCTTCTGTCTTATCGCAGCAGGCGCCTTCTTCGCCTTCGCTACACTTCTTGTCACAGCAGGAACTGTCTTTGCCTTCGCTACTTTTCTTACCGCAACAGGAGTTCGCCTGCATCGCCTGCTCGTAGTCCTCGCGGTACAGGATGAACGGCGTAATGTTGCTTCCGAAGAATACTACCGTCTCTCCATTCACCTTTGCACCAAGCGGTGTCAGAATATGCATCGTCGTATCTCTCGCGCCACCGCGAATGAATTCCACGCCTTGCTCGAAGACAGCGCTTATGGCAGTCTTAAGAAGTGCCGTCCCGAGGTGCTGCCCTCGGTAATCCGGATGGATGGCAAACCGACCCATCTGAATGCCGTTTTCTTCCACCCAGGCGGCAATGGCACCGATGATTCGGTTGTCCTTCTCCATGCACCACCATTTCGGAAGATTGCATTCCGGGATTGGATTGTATTTCCGGTCAATTCCCTGTTCCAGTTCGAAGATGTCTCCCACCATCTGGAGGATTTCTTCCATGTCCTCCGGACGAGCTCTGCGTATAACGGTTAAATTCTGATTCTCGCTCATGCTACACCTCGCATATCATTATTGAATCCTTCATTCTGTCCCATTCATTTAATCTGTCTGAGTTGTCCAATCTGTCCGTCTTATCCAATCCGACTGATTGCGGAACACAACCACGGGACAAATTATATCATCAACCAGGCTATGTCCATGATAGCACAGTTTCAGGAAGGTTGCCATGATAGTAGCATTTACTTCTTCATAGAGGAGAGTGTCAGGGTAGAGAAATCCAGCTTCAATTCTTCAGGACGTGGCTTCACGCCGTTGGCGTTGCCATATTTCAGAATACGTTCCTTCATGATGGTCTCCGCGCCATAGTTCAGATTGGGAAGCGTTACCGCGAATTGGTATTGATCCGAATAGAAAGTTGGTTTCTTCTCCTCCGTATAGTTCAGCTGGGACTCATAACCACTGATTATTTTCTCGAATCCACTTCCCTTGCGCTCCATATATCCCAGCCGGTTGAGTACATCCGCCAGCACCGGATTCCTTCGCGTGGAAGTAACCGTTAACGGGTTTCTTTCCTGAATTCTGGATCCATCCGGCATACCGCCCGGAGAGCGGATTTCCATCCGACTATCATAAATATCAATATGTACTTCGGTTCCGGCTTCCAGATATTCCCGATGAGCCAGTGCATTAATCAGTGCTTCATGATAGCTGCGTTCCACATAATCCGGCATATCTTCTCGAGAACATGCCGTCTTTCTCCACATCTTCCGGTTATACCGACGAATGAAGGCTTCTGCCTCATCCAATACGTAGAGGACACTTCCGGATATTTCTGCGTCGTCGTACGCTTCGAAATTCGCATCACTTCTGGTGAGTCCCAGCCACCTCGTACAGAACACTCGGGAACACAATATCGGGCTATCGTCCGCCATCAGAAGTCCCGCGTTGGTGAGGAACCCTTCCGGGGTCGCCAGTCCGAAGGAAATCATCTCCTTCTCTTGGAAACTGCTACCCGTCCATTTCTTATACCGGGCCTGTAGCTTGCTAAATGCAAAATCTTCTATTCGGTAGTTCGTCACAACAGAATCGAATGTCGTGTTAACGCCCCGCAGCACCAGACGCCTTAACTCCGTCTGACTGGCTTTCACGCTCTCATTTCCAATGCGTACATAAGCCTCCATGGATCCATCGCCCACGTAATAGTATGGGGTATCTTCTCCTTTAAAAACATCCAATATTAGTAGCACTTTACCGTTATCCGCCCGGTGGAACCGCATGCGGAACTTCGGGATGGGATCCATCCTGGATTTAATTAATTCGCTGATTCTTTCGGCATCGCCCTGTGGATCATCTACTCCAATCATCTCGCCGTCATCGGTAATTCCGAATATCAACGTTCCACCCAGTGTATTGGCGAAAGCACTGATGCTTTTGCACCAGCTTCGCGGCTTCCTTCTTTCCAGGGAGGCTTTTCGATCCCATTCGGTGGCCTCCCCGATGATATTTTTCATATTCATACTGCTGACCAGCTTCTCTTTCTCTGCCCTCGTCAGCTTCTTGATGGCGTATTCCCGGCGCTTCGCTGCGCTCCGGTCCTCGTACAATTCATAATACACTAGCTCGACCGGAAGTCGGGAACGAGTGTATTTGGCTCCTTTGCCCGAATTATGAACGGCAACCCGGTGTTCCAGGTCCGTTGTCCAGCCTGTATAGAAGGTCCCATCTGCGCATTGCAGGACATATACATATTCACGCTGTAATTCCTGATCCGTTTCCATTCCTACGCCCTCGTCTATC
>CAVGMK010000197.1:0-3765 GCA_963630135.1 Oscillospiraceae bacterium | reverse complement strand
CGATGGCGTTCGCCGGCTCTCCGCCGCATACGCGTTCTCGATATCGAAATAATGCGTATCCCCGATAATCAGGTTCCGGAACTTACCGTCATACGCCATGCCTTCCACGAAGAACTCCGTCCCCCTCGCCAGCTTCTCGGCAATCACCTTGCCATTCGACGAGAACTTCCGGCTATCCTCATAATACTTCCGGATATCCGCCTCGCTGTAGCAGGCATAGATGCCGCGGCTACCCTGGGAATCCAGCGGCTTGATAATTACCGGTCTCTCGCCGTATTCGTGGAAGAACGCTACCGCATCTTCCATCGAATCCACCGTCCGGTTCGGCATACACGGAATTCCGGCCGCTTCCATGGCCTTCCGCATCTCTGCTTTGTCGGTAAAAAGAATACCTTTCTCGTACCCAATCCCCGGGAGCCCCATCTTCTCCGCCACGTATGCCACCGTACGAACCGAGATGTCCGTCTGATCCGTGATGATGCCATCAATGTATTCTTCCTGACAGAATGCCAATGCGCCTTCCTTATCCCGAACGTCGATGAGACATTCCTTGCTGATATATGGCTTGAACGCCTCCCCAATCACCGGCGCAATCAGCACTACCGTATTCTCTTTGGCCGCTTCCTTGACCAGCGGTAGCTGGAAATCACCGGCTCCAACGATTGCTATCTTCTTTCCCATTCATCTTCCTGCGTAAGCAACAGCACAGCCGCGATCCACTTGAATCGCGCTCCGCGGGTGATTTCCCGGTTATCTCATTCTTATCTACTAACCAAATATTTGCAGATACTTGCCATGGATATTTCGGTTGCTTACTATCCTTCCTCTAATCGCTATTTCACATTGTAACACATCTGTGAATCGATAGACACACGAAAGTGCCCCGGACAGCGGAAAAGCCGCACGAGGCGGCTATCTCATTTAACAAATATTTTTTTGAGCAACCTCTTTACTCGGGAAAGAATCCTTCTAAATAGAGATTTCTTTTTCGGAAACGGCATATAGAATCGATCGTGGTCAGTATTATTCACCAGCAATGATTCTATCACTGCAAGCTTCTCTTCAGGCGATTTCTTCGCCTTAATTGCTTTGTCGATATCTTTGAGAGAGGCATTCTGTCTTCCAGCACCGGAAAGCCTATCGAATTTTCCGTCCTTCATCATTGTGGAATTATCGTGTCTCAATTTCGAATCATAAATCCAACAATCATCGACATAGCACTCCATTTTCTTTGTCTTGGCACGTGTCCAATTATGAACGCTTTCAAATCCCCAGAAGACGTTCTGTTTCACCATCCGTGCTGGCACACCGGCAAAGACTGTATGAGAAGGCATCTTTTTACCCGAAACAATGCTTCCAGCTCCGATGAGAGATCCGGAACCGACAATAGTTCCTTTGAGTACCTTTGCATCCTGTCCTACCCAAATATGGTCTCCTAACAGAATCGATTTGCTGGCGTTCAATCTCTTTCGAGTCGTACAGTCATATATGAGATGTGGATCTGCGCATCTCATCCATATACCAAAAGAGAATAAGCAATCATCTCCAATAATAATGTTCTGGCGTTCGGAAGCAACCAGATTGAGCTTTCCATTATTATTAATACCTTGCCCAATGTATACAGCGCACTCTCTCCAAATATCCATTTTCAGGCTAATTCTACGAGAAGATTTTCGAATATAGCACAATGCGTCATTTCCAGCAAAGACAATTTTCGAATCATTTAGCTGAACGCCATCCTCAATATAAAGGATATTCCCTGTTCCCTCAAAAATAATCTCAGAATTAATCATATCACTTTGTTCTGGATCAACCAAAACTCGATTATCTGGTACCGTTCCCTCAAATGATGTAATACGCAATGATGTCATACCAATCTATCCTTCGCTGATTTACCTCTATTCCTTCTTGTCTATACCTGGATATCGAGCTATCGCTTCCTATTGGTAGTATAGTCTAGTAGTAGAGTTTTCAAAATACAATAATTATTCAATGCTCACAAATCATGTAGAGTAAAAGCCGCAAGAGGCGAATCCCTCATGCGGCTTCATACATATTCGGTTCTGTCTAGTAGCTGACAACTCTCGTCTTGTTCGGAACGTTCTTGTATATCCAGTAGGCTTCACTGGTGAACATTCTTGCGCAGCCCTTGGTGTCTGGTCTATCCTTGACTTTCTTCTGTGGCTTGTTCGTTCCGGTGTTCCAGCATATCGTGTGGAATGCATTTCCCTTACCGGAAGATCCCTTCTTGCCGAACGCAGATAAGTACTTGTAGTAGTACCTCAATCCTGTATTCGTCACACGATGACGAACGGATTGTTTCCGAATGATGATATAATTCAAGTTCGTCGGCGTCGGGTGCGTGAATGTTCCGGTCGAGCAACGATACGTCTTAATCAGTGTCCACTTGCCGCCCGACTTCTTGAATACGTTGACCTTCTGCGTGTACTTGCTCAACCAGATTAAGTAATTCGTACTGCTGGTGAACATCTTACCCGTAGAATTCTTCCCGTTCACATACTCTTCCTTGAAGCTCTTGCTCCAGTCGTTGTATCTTCCGGACACGTGATCCGTCTTCTTGACGGATGAATACGTTACCCATCCCTTCTTGCCGTTCTGCTCGAAGTAGACTCTCTTGACTTTGCCGTATTGTGCAACAACCTTCGGGCTCTTCTTCAGGATGGTGAAGGTCGTTCCCTTCGCCAGATAGCCAACTTTCTTCTTGCTGGTTGCAGACTTGTAAATTGGCACCTTCTTCTTGGTCTTTGCGGTGAACCAGTAGGTCCGGGCATTGCAAGCCAAGTAATTTCCCGCAGTGACCTTTCCGGATGCCGAACTCATCACTCCAACAGTCTGGTCGTTCGTATTAACCGGCAGAATCCAGTAATAATACGAACCACCTTGTCTTCTTTCAGAATACGTGGTTCCGCTCGAAATGGTTCTAATCGGCTTGTTCTGATCCGGCATCGATGTACTAGTCGTACGATATACATAATACGTATTCGCATCTTTTGCCTTATCCCATGTAATCGTTATCAAGTTATCCTTCGAAGCGCAGGATGCTTTGACATTCTGCACCTGTGCCGGGACTGTCAGCGAATAAGTAGATTCTGACGCAATCTTCTTGCTATTGCCGCTCTCGTCCATCTTGGTTGCCTCGTTGGAGGACTCTTCATTATCTGCCTCACCAGTAACTTCTGCAGATGCTGTATTTTCCGTCGGTTCCGTCGACTCAGCAACTTCCGATGTCTCTGAATCCGATACAGATTGAGCAGCAACCTTCTCTGTAGCTATCGCACGAGCTTCATATTTGTGTCCATTTGTCAGGCTGAAGGTAAACTCCTCGCCAATCTTGAACGAGTCTGCGCCCTTCGTATCCTTCACTGCCACATGCTTCGTTGCATCTGAATCTGTGACATCCCACAAGCTATAATCCGTTACCTCATAGCCCTTCATCTGGGATTCATCTTTCGACGAATCATAGGTAACCGTGATTCCAACCTCCGACGTCTTTGTCGTCTTGGCATACAGCTTGCTACTCTTCGCCGTCGCACCGTTTCCGGTGATAACCAACGCTGCTGTCTTCGCATACTCTGGTTCCGTCACAGAATTCTGCTGCGCTTCTTCACTCTCCGGAGTAGCTTCCGCTTCAGATTCTGTTCCATCAGCTTCAGCCGGAGTCTCCGTTTCAACATTATTCTCTTCCGCTGCCGTACCCTCGGTCTGTGTTGTCTGCGTATCGCCTGTCGTCTCTGCAAACGCGAA
>CAVGMK010000196.1:0-3775 GCA_963630135.1 Oscillospiraceae bacterium | reverse complement strand
CAATCAGGTCTTTCTTGGCACTCAGCAGGCCGGAATCGGAGACGTAGATCTTGAATGAATCGATATCCCGGTAGTTCTCCAGCGGCTTCTTAATCTGCTCCACCAGATGCACTCGCGAGACGATTCCGGACAGACACAGCCATTCAATGGAATTCTCGAATTCCGCAGCGCGCGCACCCTTCTTAATCAGCTTATATTGAAAGCACGTATTCTTCTTCGAAAGCTGCACCGTGATATTGTCATAGGCAAGGCGGGTTTTCTTGATTTCGTTCTGGTTGTTGTATTTGCTCATATCGTTCAGATAGCTTGCGAGGATGGCATCCTGCGTGCTGCGAATCAGCACATAATCCCGCGTACTTGCAAATTGCAGGACGCACTCCGGCATCCCGCCAACCACCAGATACTGCCGGTATAGCTGCATGGCCGCATCGTGAAGCGCGGCCGGCATCGGTGTATCCGTGTCGAAACAGGTTCGTATCCGTTCCACTAATTCCGATTCCCCCATCGCCAGCAGGAACTCCTCCATGTCCATCGGATACATGGTCTTCATATCCACCTTCCCCACGGGGAAAGAATATTCATTTCGATTAACTGCGACCCCGAGCAGACTTCCCGCCACGATGACATGATATTCCGGCGCTTCTTCACAGAAATATTTCAGACTTGTCAGCGCTCTTTCGCAGAGCTGAACCTCGTCGAACACAATCAGCGTCCTCTCCCGAACGATGCTGACGCCGGAGATATGGGAAAGAATCGGTATTAGATAGTCTGGGCTGATATTCTCTTCGAAAGTTTCACACAGCTTCGGATTCGTCTCGAAATTGAAATACGCGACGTTCTCATAATGCGTGCGCCCGAACTCCAGGACAGAATAGGTCTTTCCAACCTGTCTGGTGCCCTGTAATATAAGGGGTTTGCGATATTGACTTTCCTTCCACGATTCCAGATACCTGGTGATTTTCCGGTACATAACGCCTCCTAACGGCAGCTCTTTTCTCCTCTTGTGCTGACTTGTATTATCAGTATAAGAACCATTCATGTCATTTTCAACGGTTTTTGCAAAAAAGTTCGTGTAAATTTACACGAACTTTTCCAGAAAAATCACACCAATTGACACGAATGCGGTTCAAGGACTTCAATCACGCCTGTTTCCATGAGTTCATTTTTACTATTGATTCGGCTTCATTCACAAGAGGCCGCGGCAATCTTATGCTGACTGCGGAGGCCCCTTGATTCATTTCTGTTCTATTCTCTAATATTTCTGCAATATCTCTGCAATATCTCTGCTTGCTACAATTAGCTTCGCGGACGCGCTGCCACACTTCGAAGAGTCGCGTCAGGTCATCTTGGGTGCCTCCTCCTATATCGTCCGCTCGAAGCCCAGGAACCTCGTTCCCTGGAACGTCAGCTTGCCCGTATCGCCTTCCTCCAGCATGCCGTATTCCGGACCCGATACCAGGAATTCCATGCGGTCACCGGATTCGAACTGGAAAGTGGCATAGTAGGTGGTAGTCGTCGTTCCCGCACTCTGAACCGGAATCCTAGCATCGCCGCCTATATATGTGGTTGTGCCGGGTTGATGGTCCACATGGACTCGCTTCGCTGTTACAGTCGCGGGTGCGGTGACGCGCGGCGATTGATTGTTCTTGTTCCACTGCTTGGCGCCGCCAACCAGCGTGCTCACAATGATGATGATGGCCACCGCGAAGGTGAGGCCAAAGAATATCATGAAGCCTGAGTCGCCATCTGCAAATAAATACATGGTGCAATCTCCTTTCTTCCGTTAATCTATAACCGATTCATAACGGATTCCCGGCGGATTCAAGCCGGGGCCTCCACAAGATGTGTTGCCTAACCGTAGTCGGTTGTGATCAGTTCCGTACAGCGAATGGGAGCTTCGGTCAGAATTCAATTCTTCGTTTCATTGAAGACTCCGTTTGCTATCTGACTCCATTCTGACAGGTTGGGGGTGGGATGTCAAACGGAAGGAGTTTGCACGGTCGGAAACGTTCGGCTTCGTGAAATTCTATTTTTACCAGAATCGGATCCAGACATCGATTGTTGCAAGTGCAATGTGCCTATTCTTATAGCCGCAGGAACAATCGAAAAATCATTTCACGGAAGCAAAAAATACGGAAGAGCGGCCATCCGGTCGCCCTTCCGCAGCAAAGCAGTTATACCATTCAGACATAGATGGTATTGGCATATTAGCAAATTATTTAACCGATTGGAGTCGGTTCTCAATATTGATAATGCAGCATTCCATGAACAGGCGAACATAAGCTTCCCCTATTACGAGCGGATTCGGCTCTCCTTCCCGGCGTTCGCGCAACGCTTCCATCTTATCGATGGAATAATCCACAAATGGATGCACGCTGAATTCGACATCCGCATGCTCTTCCTGGCAGAAAGCCATGAATCTCTTGGCGGATTCCAGGAAGCTGACGTTATTCCCGTCCGACTCCGGCAGTCCGGTTCCGCCCCATACGGCCACCTTGTGTTCCTCTCCATTCTCATGGACAGGGAAGACCAGCGAAATGCATCCTGGCGTATGGCCCGGTGTAATCATCATCTTAAATTCAGTCTGGCCGACCTTCACAACGCTACCGTCCTCCAGGTATTCATCCACTTTCGGGAATTCCATCGGGCGGTACGGTTCCGGAGCCTCACAAGTCGGCATGAAGTCTTCATCCGTCTTTGTCATCATTACCCTGCAGCCGAATTTATCTTGGAGATACTTCGCTCCGCCAAAATGGTCGAAATGTCCATGGGTAATGATGACCGTCTTAATGTCAGCAGGATCCAGGCCCATTTTCTTCATGCTTGGAATTACAATATCTTCCACATCCTGACTGCACTGCATCGAATCAATCATTACCAGACCTTCATCCGTCTTGATAACCAGTGCACCAACAAATTTGGTACCAAAGAAATACAAATCATCGAATAAAGGGGTTGGCTCGAAAAGTTCATTGTCCATTACCACGCCATCCGGAAGGTAGATGACACCGGGGACATTGGTCTCCTTCGGTGGAATGTATTTCGTCATAATATTCATCCAATTGCTCCTCATTATCCTTCCATCATCTATACTATGTTCAATCTAAGTTCCCAGATTTTCTGTTATTTGCGAACAGTTATTTGCGAAGTGCAAATTCCTTATCATATTCCTTGCCGAACCATACCTGGATAACACCCTTCGGGCATGGTGGGGTCAGCAAGCTTCCCACAATCAGGCAGACAGTCGATACCAACGTAGACATAATGTATGCATTCATTCCCAGCGCCAATGCCGGGATGTATTTGCTGGCAAGAATGTAATAGATTAAGCCTCCTGCAATACCGGCTATTGCGCCGTATTCATTCATGCGTCTCCAGTAGAAGCCAAATATCAGCGGCATGGCGATGGAAGATCCCATTCCACCCATGGCGAACAGCACCATAATCTGAACCAGTTCCGGCGGGTTAATCGACAGGATGATAACCACGACAACGCACAGCGCAAGCGACACGAGGGACACCTTCTTCAGCGATGCATCACTGATGTCCGGCTTAAATACATCCTTCACCATATCTTTTGCGATGGTTGCCGACAGAATCAGCAGCATACCGGCGATGGTGGACTGAATTGCTGCAGCAACGCCGGAAAGAATGACGCCGGCAACCGGTGCCGGAAGCGTCAGGAAGGTCAGGAACGGAGTCGCATAGTCTGAAACCTCAAGATTCGGATTGAACACGCGGATAACCGGGCCTACGCCGGCCATGAACACGTTAA
>CAVGMK010000195.1:0-3798 GCA_963630135.1 Oscillospiraceae bacterium | reverse complement strand
CCGGAATGTGGATGCTGCACAGAGTGCGCGCCGAATGGAACGATGAAATTCGAATTCGAAAGATGGCCAACGCTTGGCATCCGTCATCCGCTTCACCGCCGGCGATGTAATTCAAGCCGCAGACAGCTGCCGCTTCATCGGAAGTCTCCGGCGGCAGCGAAATTTATTTTTGACCGCTAAAATACCCCTTGAACGAACATGCCGTTCAAGGGGTATATTCATGTTACATTTCTCGAGGTTTCTTCGATGCGCCCGCCTGATTAGTTCAGAACCTCGCAATCGTCGAAATTAACACCAATCATCTCTTCCAGTTCAGCACTGATGCTGACGATGAAATCAATACCATAATCCTTGGAGATTACCTTAATCTTCTCGATAAATTCCGGAAGCACTTCGAGGGAAATGTCAGCGTGCTTCATGATGCCATCCAGGTAGAACTTCTCAATATCGCTGTTCGAACTGATAATTCCGAAGATGAATCCGATATACTCGCTTACATTGGTAATATGTACAAAATCCTCCATGCATACCGCACGGATACGATGATCGAGATCGTAGATCAGTCTGGAGTTGCGGTTGATAAATACAACGCTTCCCTTGCACTCCGCTGCATCTGCGTTCGCAAATTCGATCATGTTCTTTGTCTTTCCACTCCCTTTGTGTCCTACTAATAGTTTAACCATGGCAGTGTCCTCCTTCAGTGTATTTAAGATGATGGTGTCTTGAGACTCATCCGTCTTTATGTTGCTTCATTATACAACATCTAGTGGTATGGTTCAATAAGACAAATTACTTTTCAGCGGCTTTTTCCGCATCAAGTTTTTTAACCACTTCGTCAATTCGATGAGCAACTTTAATGAAATCCTCTTCCTTGAAGCCACGGGTAGTCATCGGAGCGGTACCTACACGAACGCCGCTGGTCTGCATCGGGGAACGCTTCTCGTTCGGAACGCAGTTCTTGTTCAGGGTGATACCTACTTCGTCGCAGGCATTCTGCAGGTCCTTGCCGGAGAATTCATGGTCGGAGAGATCCAGCAGGAATACGTGGTTGTCGGTTCCGCCGGTTACTACATTGTAACCCATCTTGATGAACTCCTCTGCAAATGCCTTGCAGTTCAGAACAACCTGGTGGGCATATTCCTTGAATTCCGGACGCAGTGCCTCTTCTGCGCATACAGCCTTACCAGCGATGATGTGCTCCAGCGGGCCGCCCTGTGCATACGGGAATACGGCGCTGTCAACCTTCTTTGCCAGTTCCGGGATGCAGAAAATCATGCCGCCACGAGGTCCTCTCAGGGTCTTGTGGGTGGTGGTGGTGATAATGTCCGCATAGCCGAATGGGGAGATGTGCTCACCGGCAGCAACCAGACCAGCAATGTGTGCCATATCTACCATGAAGTAAGCGCCAACGCTCTTTGCGATTTCAGCAAATGCCGGGAAATCGATGGTTCTGGAGTATGCGCTGGCACCGGTCAGAATCAGCTTCGGGTGCAGCTCGTTGGCCTTCTGCTTCAGATCCTCCATGTCGATGAAACCGTTGTCATCTACATTGTAGAAGTGAACGTCATACAGCTTGCCGCTGAAGTTAACGGAAGAACCGTGGGTCAGGTGTCCGCCGTTGTCTAGGTTCAGGGAAAGAATGGTATCTCCCGGTTCCAGAACCGACTTGTATGCAGCGAAGTTCGCCTGAGAACCGCTGTGCGGCTGTACATTTACGTGATAATCGGTATCAAATACCTTTCTCCACATATCGCAGCAATACTCTTCCAGCTCGTCGACATAACGAGTGCCGCCGTAATATCTACCCTTGTTACCGGAATGTCTCTCGATTGGCTTAGCTGGGTAACCTTCCGCATATTTCCAGGAAAGGCAGCTTCCGCAAGCAGCCAGAACAGCTTCCGAGCAGTAGTTCTCCGATGCAATCAGCTCGACATTGTTCTTCTGGCGGTTATATTCTTTCTCCACCAGCTCTGCTACTCGAGGGGAAGTCTTCCGAATTTCCTCAATGTTATTCAGGTTGTAATTGCTCGAGTCGTTTCCGTTTCTGTCAAACATTTTTTTACCATCCTTTCGTTTGATACAGTATCCGTACATCACCAATTAAATATATCGATCCGACGAAGAGTACCACATCATAGCAACCATTAACCGCTGCCTCATATGCATCCTTTTCATCTGTAATCGCGATAGCATGGAACCCCTTCTCCATCAGCCGCTCCGCCAGGAGACCGGCATCCAGCGCCCGTTCGCTGCAAGGTTCCGTCGTCATGAATTGCGTATCCGCCGGCAACGCCGCCAGCTCCGCCACCATCTCATCATATTCTTTATCCTTGAAGCATCCGAAGACGACCAGCGTCCTCACATCCTCCGCCCGGTATTCCAGATATTGCTTCAGCGCCGTCACCGCTGCCCGGACCCCGTTCGGATTGTGTCCGCCGTCGATAATCACCGTCGGATTCTCTTCCCGGAGGAACTCGAAGCGCCCCATAATCCGCGCCTTGCGAAGGCCCTGACGAATCGCTTCATCCGTAATTCGAATCTTTCCTTCCGCCTTCGCCGCCAGCACCGCCGTCATCGCCGTAATCGCGTTCCGAATCTGGTGCTCACCCTGCATGGACAGGCACAGGTTCTCATACCGAACCCCGCCGATTTCCGCATGGAATGTCACATTCGGGTAAAAAGAAATTACTTCATAGGGCGTTTCCGACACATCGATGTAAGGCGCGTCCTTCTGCTTCGCCTTCCATGCCAGGTAGTTTCGGACCTCTGGTTCCGCGCTCTCGGAGATAATCGGCACCCCCGGTTTGATAATACCGGATTTGTTCCAGGCAATCTCCTGGAGCGTATTGCCCAGCATCGCCGTGTGATCGAGGCCCACCTGCGTGATAATCGTGGAGACCGGATTCTCGATGGTATTAGTGGAGTCCATGACCCCGCCGATACCGACTTCCGAGATCATATAGTCCACTTCCCGATCCGCAAAGAACAGGTAGGCAATCGCCGTCAGAATCTCGAATTCAGAAAGATATCCGTACCCCTCCTGATTCAGCCACTCATTGTAGGACAGCACCGATGTTCCGTAGTGAACAAAGGCGGCATCCGAAATCAGGTGCTGATTGAGCGCAAAGCGCTCGTTATATAGCATCACATGCGGCGAGGTAAAGACGCCCACGCGATATCCGGCCTCCTGAAGCATGGAGGCCAGGTACGTGCAGACGGACCCTTTGCCGTTGGTACCGGCCACGTGGAAAATCCGAAGCTTCTTCTCCGGATTTCCCAGAAGGCTCAGGAGTCTTCTCATCCTGTCGAGCCCCAGCGGTCCCCTATGTGCCGTACTCTCGTGGATACGGTCAATGATTCTCTGACTGCTACTTGTCACCTTCTGCTCCCATGGATTCCAGGCGGGCAACGACGGTTGCCAGCATGTCCTTATATTTCTCCTGTTTCTCGCGTTCCTGATTGACAACCGCTTCCGGTGCCTTCTCCACAAAGCCCTTGTTGGCCAGCTTCTTCTCTACACGGAGAACCTCGCCCTCTAAGCGCTTCTTCTCCTTCTGCAGTCTCTCCAGCTCGGCCTCGAAATCCACCAGATCTTCCAGCGGAATCAGAATCTCTGCGCCATCGATAACCGCCGACATAACATCCTTCGGTGCTTCACCGTCCGCATCCTTCACGGTAATCTCGGTTACGTTCGCAATGCTCCGGATGATATCCGATGTCGCAGCGATGGTGTCTGCCAGCGTATCCGTACGAACGACCATCGTCAGCTTGCGGCTCGGTGCGGCATCGGCTTCGACG
>CAVGMK010000194.1:0-3905 GCA_963630135.1 Oscillospiraceae bacterium | reverse complement strand
GGTTGCGGGTCTGGAGCAGGAGCTGACCGAAGGCGGGGCGCTGCAGTCCTCGAATGTGGCGATTGTGCAGGAGCGGATTGCGGACACGGTGGTGCCGGGATACGAAGCACGGCTGGAGAAGACGTTCGGCGGGAAACTTTTTGCCTCCGGTAATATCGTTCACGATGTGAATGCGTGGGTGCGGGAGAAGACGCATGGCATGATTGATTCGGTTGCGGATGATTCCATGCGGGAGATGCTGCTGTGCCTCGCGAATGCCATTGCCTTCGAAGCGGAATGGCAGGAGCAATACGAGGACACGCAGGTGGTCAACGAGGATTTCCGGAATGCGGATGGATCCATCAGCCGGGTGAAGATGCTGGTAAGCGAGGAAGAAGAGTATATCGAAGACGCGAACTACACCGGCTTCGTGAAGCCGTACAAGAATACGGACTATTCCTATATGGCGCTACTTCCGAAGGATGAGAATTTGCGCATCTCGCCGAAAGAACTTCGGGTGAATGTAACGGATCTGTATCGCAGAAGAGAGCGCATGGATGAAGTGAACGTAACGATGCCGGAATTCAAGTTCACTTCGGACTTCGATCTGAAGGATATATGCCAGGAAATGGGCATGCGGACGGCGTTCACGCCGGATGCGGATTTCTCCGGGATTTCCGAGACGTGGCTCATGCTGGAATCGATTGTGCACAAGGCGCATATTGAGGTGGACCGGAAGGGAACGAAGGCGACTGCGGTGACCATGGGGGGACTGTATGCGGGAGGTATCCCCGATTGGAGCCGGATTAAGGATGTGACGCTGGACCGTCCATTCTTGTTCGCCATTGTGCATAACGGTACCGGGCTTCCGGTGTTCGTCGGGGTGGTGAATCACCTGGAGGAAACGACGGATGCGGATAAGATGACGCGCGAGGAGAAGCGTCAGATATGCGATCCGATTGGCTAGACGTGATGGACACCGCATACATGAGAAATTGTTGCAGAGTGAGGAGGCACTGTGTGTCGGAATCGTTAGGAGAATGTGAACATGCTTTTATATTCTACAACGCTACAAATCAATGATAGCTTGAGCAAGGACGGTTTCATCGAGTTGGTTATCGAGTGGAACCAATCCAGTCCACATGCAGAGAACATTATTCCAAATATCAGATGGGATGGAGAGCACAATATTCGCTTCGGTAATGAACTGCTGTGGTTGGATATTGAGGAGTACAGGAATAAGAATACTATTGCGATTCGCTTCGAGAAGCGAGAGGATGATGGGGCAATCTGGGATACGGATTATATCATGAATTTCGATATGATGACTATGACGATTCAGTTGGATCGCGGGTACACCGAGAATGCGTTGATGGAGGATCTTAAGTTCTCCTCGCCGCATTTCATCAGCATGTTGATTGATGGCGGATACTTGCAAGAGGATAATGGAGTGCCGATTCTTCGTCAGGAGACGCTGATTGACGAATCAAACATACCGCTTCTTGCGGATGTAATAAATGGAGATGTGCGTTATCGTTTGCCGGTGGTGTATGTTTCTAAAACTTTGGACAATAATAATCCAGTCAATGTTAGTTTTCTCTGTCGGAAACTGAAGGGTATTGCACACGTATTCCTGCAGGATGACAAGAGAAGTAACTGGAAAATTCGCACCGCTTGCAATGACCACAATGAGTATTTCGGTGGCGTGGGCGTCTATTTCCCGAATGGGAAACATAGACGATTCCTATACAGGAAATATGCTGGTAGTGACAATCTGCTGCTAGACAAAGTTACACGTGCGGTCTTGCAGTACATGAACGCACAGAAGAAACCAATACTTTCGACATGGGCCGGTGTTAATAATGCGCTGTTGACGGATCGTTATGTCAGCAAGAAGGAGGAGAAAGACGAGGCGGAGCAGGCAAGACAGAAGGCCGAAAGTGATGTCGAAACGTATATTGGCGCATTTGACGAGGACATTGCAAAACTCCACAATCAAATAGAGGCGTTGACAAGGAAAAACAACTCGCTACAATTGGAGAATCAAGGACTCCGTGCGAAGCTAAGTGGGATGAATGAACTCCCGATTATCTTTCTTGGTGATGAAGAGGAGTTCTTTCCGGGCGAGATTAAAGAGATGGTCCTGGATGCGGTAGCGGACAGTATAGAAAAAGTAGAACAGAATACAAGACGAAGAGATGTCCTAAACGATATTCTACAGAATAATGACTATCGTAATATCAGGGAAGAACGGAAACAACTTGTAAAGAACTTACTCAAGGGTTACTCGACAATGTCTGGGCCGATGCGGCAGCAACTCAAGAATCTGGGTCTGGAGATTTCGGAAGATGGGAAACATTATAAGTTGACTTATTATGGCGATAATCGTTATAAGTCGACGATGGCGAAGACTGGGAGTGACCATCGTGAGGGAAGTAATATTGCGAATGCAATTCTGAAGATTATGATGTGATGGATGATGATACTCTTGCGATCAACATTAAGTTGGAAACAAAATTTGCTAACTATTTTGTCTCCCTAGAGGCGGCCGTTCAGGTCTCGGGATTCGCAAGATTTACAAGGCCTATTGTGAGAAACTAATAGGAGGTTATCAATATGGAATTCTCAATAATTGCGATATGTATCGTCCTGGTTATTGTAGTGGGAATCATTCTCTATACGACCAGTAAGAAAAGGAACGAAAAAGGTGACTCTTTGGTGTTAGCGGAAAATGATCAGCTAGCACATGATATGGATGAGTCAGACGATTCTGGTGAGTTGTGTGTCACTGTGGAACCGCTTCCGAGCACGGCCTTTCCAGATGAGACGAAGCTTGTCGAAATAACAGACAGTAATGCTCTTGCACAAGTGGACGCCTTGTTTTCGGATTTTATTCAGGCTGGCAATGCGGTCAATAATGCAGCACAAGCAGCCAGACTAGGCGAAGGTGTAATATACCGGGCAATTATCCCTGCGGGCGCAAAATTAACAAATTCAAAAGCAATGGAAGGTGCTTTTCGGGGCTTTTATCGAGACGCGAACGGGATTCAAGGCCATGCAAATTTTGTTTCAGTAGATACTAATAGTGGTGTTATGGTGGCAACAAATGTGACATCTGCCATGATGAGCACAGCATCCATTGTAGTTGGTCAGTATTATATGGCGAAGATAAGCAAAGATATTAGTAGCATTTGTGAGGGTATTTCGCGGATAGCGGAATTTCAAGATAATGAATATAGAAGTAAGGTTTCCTCGCTGTTTGTCCATGTCATGAATATCGCTGAATCACAAACAGAAATACTTGAAAATGATGAACTGAGAAAATCAAAGATAATCCAGCTGGATAATCTTGAAATGAAATGCACAGAGCTACTAGACCAGGCAAATTTGACACTTGAGAAATTTGCTGAGAGAACATTTTCTTACTACGAGGAATATGAGAAGCATGTATATGATGCTGATAAATGGGGCGAGTACCAATACACACTTCTTTTGTTGCTACATAAAATATCAGAACTTAAATATGTTCTTGGTAAGGGTGCAGCATCTAGGAACCATTACACCTCAATTTTCCGTGGTTATTTAAATCGTTATAAAGAGATAGCTGGAAAACTTACCGATTTTAAAGAAAAATACAAACAATTCTTCGGGATTGAATTGGATAAGGCACGTAGGAAAAACAATAAACTTGCAGCTGCTACCTTGGGACTGCTTGAGGAAAACTTTAAATATAAGTCAATAAGTGAAGATGCTGTAAGAATGATGGATCCACAAAGAAACGAAGAGGATAACTTGTGTCAATTGGAAACAGAAGATTTCTACGCAAAGGATTCTGTCTTTGTTTATAAAGATGGTAAGACCTATTATTTTCCAGCATAAGGAGGACCCATGATACTATGTTTTTCCGGGACCGGCAACAGCCGGTA
>CAVGMK010000193.1:0-3933 GCA_963630135.1 Oscillospiraceae bacterium | reverse complement strand
GTGGGCGGCACCAAGGACATCAGCATCGGCCAGCTCTTAGACCGCACCGGCGTCCTGCTGGGCTATGATTTTCCGGCCGGCAAGTATCTGGACCGGATTGCCATGACGCAGCCGGTGACCGAGCTTCCGACCCGGGTAAAAATAAACAACGGCTATTTCAACTTGTCCGGCATGGAGACGCAGGTGCTCCGCTGGGCGAAGGAGCACGGCGACGGTATCGTGCCCGGCGTATTCGAAAGAATTCAGGCGCTGCTTCACGATACGGCGGTCTATCTCAGCCGGAAATATCACGTGGATACCGTTATCATGGCCGGCGGCGTTTCCGCCAGCGCCACACTTCGTAAATATTCCGCGGGTTGGTCCGAGAAGCAGGATGGGTGCCGGATTCTTTTCGGCGATCCGGTTCTGTCCGGCGACAATGCGGTAGGAATATCGCTTCTAGGAGGGCGAAAGCTGCATGAAACCTGTTAGCGTTACACAAATCAATGAATATCTGGCGAAGAAAATCGACAGCGATTTCAACCTTCGGAATATCGCCGTGGAAGGGGAGATTTCCGGTCTGTCCATCAAAGGGCATGCGTATTTCTCGCTCAAGGACGATCAATGCGTGATTCGGGGTGTCATTTGGCGGAATCAGCTGGATAATATTCCGCGGGAGCTGCTGGAGAACGGCCGGAAGGTTATCGCGGTTGGTACGGTGCGACTCTATTCGAAGGGCGGCACGTACTCGCTCCAGATTCATTACATGGAGGATGCCGGCATCGGCAATGCCAAGGCGGCCTTCGAGGCACTGAAGCGAAAGCTGTATGCGGAAGGCCTGTTCGCACCGGAACACAAGAAGCCGCTACCGGAATTCCCGAAATGCGTCGGCATTGTTACATCGACAGAAGGGGATGCACTTCGTGATATCAAGAAAATCATCACGCAGAAGAATGATTATGTGAGCCTGCTGATATTTCCCTGCAACGTGCAAGGAATCTATGCGCCAGCCAGCATCTGCCAGGCCATCCAGCGGGCGAATCAGGCACACCGGGATGGACGGCGGATTGATGTCCTCATTGTCGGACGCGGCGGCGGTTCGCCGGAGGATCTGGAGGCCTTCAATGACGAAGGCGTAGCGAGATGCATCTATGACTCGGAGATCCCGGTCATTTCTGCGGTCGGACATGAGCCGGATGTATCCATCTCGGATTTCGTTGCGGACCGAAGAGCGGCGACCCCGTCGGAAGCGGCGGAAATGGCTGTTCCGGATACTTTTGAGCTAAGAGAACAGATACAAGATTATCGTCAATCACTTCTGGAAGCTTTGCGCTGGAAGGTTCTGAACGAGCGACAGCTGGTGGAATCGAGCAAAGACTTGCTGAAATCCAACATGAAGAACAAGCTGCAGAAGACCCGTCATCAGGTCGAGCAAGCCATTCTTCTCCTGCAGGAGGGCAATCCGGTTCGGATTCTGGATCGGGGTTTTGCCGTCGTGATGAATGAAAGCCATCGTATTATCTCGGATATCGACAACGTATCGCTCCGGGAGGAGTATACAGTTCAGCTTCGAAACGGTTCCTTCCGGGCTCTTGCAACACAGAAATCAGGCGAAAGAGAAGAATCGAAGCGATAAGAGATAAGACAGAATAGATGATGAAATTGCGACTGGGGCTCAGGCTGAATTCAGATGAATCGATTGAATCGGGAATTCGGATGACGAATCCGGCAGAGCAAAGACCACATGGAGCAGAAGATAGACGGAAGATTACAGAAAGGAGGATGCCATGAGCAGTAAGACCTTTACCGATTCGCTGAAGGCGCTTCAGCAAGCGGCGGATCAGATTGGAAAGCCGGCCACATCCTTAGAGGATGCACTGAAGCTCTTCGATCAAGGTATGGAGGAATCCGAATACCTGACTCGGATTCTCGAGGAAGCGGAGCAGAAGATTGAGGTAATGGAACAGAAGGAGGATTCATCGAATGAATAATTACGAATTCTACAAGGATATCATCGAGAAACACCTGATGGATTATGTACCATCCGTCTCCCCGAATGTGTGCACGCTCTACGAAGCGATGCAATATAGCGTACGAAGCGGCGGAAAACGCATTCGTCCGGTACTCCTTCTGGCCAGCTGTGATTTTGCCGGCGGCGACATCTATGAGGCGCTTCCTTTCGCCTGTGCCATTGAGTACATTCATACCTATTCCCTGATTCACGATGACCTTCCGGCGATGGACAACGATGACCTTCGCCGCGGAAACCCGACCAATCACAAGGTCTTCGGTGAGGCCATGGCGATTCTTGCTGGCGATGGCCTCTTGAATACCGCTCATGAGCTGCTGATTCGGAACCTGACCTATCATTTCGATAATCCGGAGAAGCTGAAGAATCATATCCGGGCGGCGCTATATATTTCCAAGAGCGCCGGCATCAACGGAATGATTGCCGGACAAGTGGCAGATATCGAGGGCGAGAATTCCGACTGCTCGAAAGAGATGCTGGATTTCATCGATTCCAACAAGACGGGAGCGCTTCTCTCCGCACCGATTATCGCCGGTATGTATATCGCTGGTGCTTCGGCAGAAATGCTGACGGATTTCCTAAGATATTCCGAGCTGATTGGGCGCGCTTTCCAGATTGCGGATGACATCTTGGATGCAACCGGCGATGAAGCCGTTGTCGGGAAGAAGACCGGTAAGGACGCAGACCTCGGCAAGTGCAACTATGTGGCGGTGCTGGGGCTGGAGGAAGCCAGAAAAGAGCTGCATCGCTTGACGATTGAAGCCCAGGAACTGATGACGAAATATGGCGACAAAGCCGCATTCTTCGTGGATCTTGCCGCCAAGCTGGAAGGAAGGAATGCGTAGCGAATGATTCCGATTCGCCATAGGGATTCAATCGACAGAAAGAATATCTCGCTAGTAGAAATGAAACAATACAAAGAATGTTTCAATTTTAGAACGGAAGCGGGAGAACAAATATTTCGTTATTAGAACTTACGCGGGAGAAGGCTCTCTTCTCCTGATAATTTCGAACCGGAAAGAAGGATTACGTCATGCTATACGATCTCGAAAATGAGGATTTAATATCCATCATCAAGGAATCCAACTACGAGGAGCTGGACGCCTTAGCCGTGGACATTCGTGATTTTATTGTGGATAAAGTCTCGAGGACCGGCGGCCACCTGGCATCCAACTTAGGCATCGTAGAGACAACCATCGCGCTTCACCGGGTGTATGACACCTCGGTGGACCGGGTGATTTTCGATGTCGGGCACCAGTCCTACGTGCATAAAATCATCACCGGCAGAGCGAAATATTTCGACACGCTCCGCCAGTTCAAGGGACTCTCCGGTTTCCCGAAGTCCCGGGAAAGCATTCATGATGCCTATGACACCGGTCACAGCAGCACGTCCATTAGTGCGGCGATGGGATACGCCACCGCACGGGATTTGCAGCACCAGAACTACAACGTCGTTGCGGTCATCGGGGACGGCTCCATGACCGGCGGTCTGGCTTACGAGGCGCTGAACAACATTGGCGCATCCGGCACGAATCTCAAGATTGTGCTGAATGACAATGGCATGTCCATCGCCCGCAATGTCGGCGCCATGTCCCGCCATCTCAACAATCTCCGGACATCCAAGGGATATAACCAGATGAAGGAGACCATCCGGGACGCCCTCGACAACATTCCGGTAGTCGGCGCCAAGATGACGGACACTCTCAGCCAGACCAAGAAGAAGATTAAATATTCGCTCCTTGATGCGCAGGGCGTGCTCTTCGAGGACATGGGCATCAAGTACATCGGCCCGATTGACGGCTACGATATCAAGGCGCTGACGGAAGCCTTCGAAGCGGCGAACGCCTACAACGGGCCGGTGCTGGTGCACATCATCAGCAAGAAGGGGAAGGGCTATTACTGGTCCGAGAAATACCCGCGGAAAT
>CAVGMK010000192.1:0-3967 GCA_963630135.1 Oscillospiraceae bacterium | reverse complement strand
GGCGTTCAATATCCAATATATTTGGTACGCCCCGTTTGCGGGCTTCGGCGAGATTTCACCGCCACATAACGACCGGTCCCAGCGCACTCGCTGGGACCGGCCGTCGTTCTTATGGATGTCGTACTTCATTCTTGTATGAAGGTTATGAAGTAGGAATTCTGTATTGTGAACAGATTATCTACTATATATTATATGAAGGAGATAACCAGGAACGCCACAATGACCAGCGGACTCAGGTACTTCACCGCGATTTTCACCCAGCTCCGAAGCGCCGGACTCTGGATGTTGGTCGCCTCGATGAAATTATCTGCGCCCCAGATCCATCCAACGAAGATGGAGATGATGAATACGCCGGCGATGAGCAGGTAGTTGATGATACTGTCGAAGAAAGTGAAGATGCTACCTGCCGGCAGGCACAGGAACCCGACAACCGCCATGATAGCGATGGTAATCAGGAGGCCTTTCTTGCGCGTCATCCCGAATTGATCCATGAACATTCCCACGATGGCCTCTACAACGCCGACCGTCGATGTAATCGCGGCGATATAGAATCCGAAGAAGAACAGCGCTCCGAGAATCTGCCCGCCCGGCATCGAATTGAATACGAGCGGAACGGTGAGGAATACCAGGCCAACGCTGGAAGTCGCTTCGAAATCCGCAGCGAACAGCGCCGGGAAGATCATCATTCCGGCCATCACACCGGCGGACACCAGAGCGATACTGATAATGGTTGCGCTCTTACCGATGTTCTCCTTCGGGTTCTTAATGTAGGAACCGAAGACCTCCGCGGCGAGCATACCGATGCCCAGTGCGAAGAATGCCTGGCCGAGCACTTCCTTCAGAGATGCAATCGTGAACGCGGATGCATCCGGCTGGAAGAGGAATGCGAATCCCTTGCTCGAGCCCTCCATGCGGATACCGGCAACGATGAGAATCACCATGACCACCCCCAGAATCGGTAGCAGCACTTTGGTAAGCATCTCGACGCCCTTCTGCACGCCGCCGCTGACGATGACGCCGCAGATTACCAGGTTCAGAATCGCGAAGATAATCAGCTGCGGCATGTTGGTGGAGAAGCTGTTGAAGAAATCATTCAGCCCCTGCGCGTCCATCCCGACGAATGTACCCTTAATCGTGTTGAACAGGTACCCCAGAATCCAAGCATAGATTGGAATCGAGTAGGAGATAATGATCAGCGCCGCCAGCAGGTGAAGATATCCGCCGTACGACCAGAAGCGTTGCTTCGGGGACGGTGCCAGCTCCCTGTAAGCCAGCACCGCCGTTTTCTGTGTCTTGAATCCCATCGTCGTCTCCGCCACGTAGAGCGGCACGCCGATTAGCAGGATAATCCCGACATACACGAACAGGAAGAGCGAACCACCGTTCGTGCCCAGCATATATGGAAATCTCCAGATAGAGCCGATACCTACTGCAAAGCCGATTGCGGTCATGAGAAAGCCGATAAGTCCACTGAAGGCATTTCCTTTCGAATCGTTATTTGACATGATCTGTAATCCTTTCTATCAGTTATAAGCAAGAGCGGTAGGGCCGGAATCCCCGACTAATCGTAGAGCTTGTCCTCGCAATGCTTGTAGATCCACTCGGTCGGTGTGATGCCTTTCTCCTTGGCTCCTTCGAGTGCCATGCGCTGGTTCGCCGGCATCAGTTTCTCGACCTTCTTCAGCAGCGTCTCTGCATTGCCGTTCCAGAAGTAATCCTCTGCGCCGCTCATAACACCGGCTGTGTTGTGCCACCATTCTACTGTATATACGATACCCTTTTCATCCAGTAATTTCGCCAGGCGAATTTCTTCTTCCTGCGACGACGCCTTCAGGCCGTTGTTCGAAGAACCATAGATGTATTTGCATCTAAGCTTCGGAATCGACTCGTCGTCGAAAATTCCGCCGATTGCGCATGGGCTCAGAATATCTACATCCTGGAAGAGCACTTCCGATACCGGGCAGCTGTCAATATTGTATCCTGGATGTTCATCGATGAAGCGCTGTACCGCGTCCGGATTGATGTCCGCAATCGTCAGCTTCGATACACCGCCTTCCAGCAGGTGCTCGCCCATGTGCCAGCCAACTGCACCGAGTCCCATCAGCGCCGCCGTCTTGCCGCTTACGCTGTGAACGCCTTCGGTGAAGTCAATCGCTTCCAGCAGCGAGAGGTATACGCCGTAAGCTGTCGGTGTGCCGGAGTCGCCGGTCGGGGAGTTGTTGCCGCAAGCGTAGGACATCGTGTATCCCTTCTCAATCATCACGTCGGACATCTCAATCGGGAAGTTCATATCCGGACCGGTCAGGTCACGGCAGCAATCCAGCGCATATGCCAGGAAGCCCATAATCTCCATGTTGTCCAGATCCAGCTCGTCCATCGTCACGGTCGCTTTGCAGCCGCCCATCGGGATGTTGCCGGCAATGTTCTTGAAGCTCATGCCGCGTCCGAGATTCAGGCCGTCGATGATAACATCGTATTCCGCCTCATCATAGGAGTGACGACGAATGCCACCGGCCATAATCGCGTGGCTCTTGTTCAGCACGCCCAGCTTCCGGCTGTGCTCGTTCATCATGAAGCGAATGTCATATTTGTCATAGTAGTAAATATCGATACCGAAGTGCTTGCCGGCACGGAGCAGGTCCAGCACCTTCTCGAGATATTCCTTCTGGTCGTACTTCTCGAAGAGTGCCCAGGTCTCCTTCGTGTTGTAGAACTTCGCGTCATCGGTGTAGATGCCGTCCATCCACCATTCATGGTTGTAGGTCGTGAAATCCCAATCCGGCTCCCATTCCTTCGCCGCATAGAGACGAACTTCGCCGTTCTTGTAGTTGTAACGAATGCGCATGGTCGTCAGACCTTCTTCTCTCAAAGGAATAAATAAACTGTTGCTCATGACGGTCCTCCTTATCTAATTCTTCTACTAAAAATAAATCTATTTAGCGCACGGTGCATCGTGCACGATTTCTTGAGTAACCTATTTTTACCACTTCGATTAAGACAAGTCAATAGGGTGTTTAGAATTTCTAATCGGTTCCAAGTTTTTCGCCCTACCGCCTGCACAGTCGGAAGCCATGTGGTGTATGATGCAGGGCGAGCGCAACAATGTTTTTCTTTGTTCCCAAAATTCTTTCTGACTGCTACTCTGGACTTCACTATTGCGCATTCTAATCCATGACATTGATAACCAGATTCCCTCTCCCCATGTTCTTCCTGCAAATCCCTTTCGTAATTCCATCACTATCCTTGCATCAAACTTCCGACCGAATCTATTTGACAATTTCGTAGCAAGAAAATATACTGTATGCAACACGTCAAGAACCATTAGAAATAACGCTAGAGAGATTGGAGTTACCGATGATACAGCGCGGAGATACATTGAAGAAACAAGCGTATATGCTTATTCGCGACAAAATTATGAAGCATGAGGTGGGCTTCGGCGACCGCCTGAATATTGCCGAGCTGGCGCGGGAATTCGGCATCAGCAACAGCCCGATTCGTGAGGCGCTGTCGCTCCTGCAGCAGGACGGCTTCGTGGAGAATACGCCCGGCGGCGGCTTTCGTGTGCTCGCGCTGAACAAGGATGCCTTCGAGATGCTGGAACAGCTCATTCACATTCTGCTGATTGGCTGCTACAGCGAATGCATTCTCACAGGCAGAGAAGACGCACTGGCCGACCTGCTGGATGAGCGCCTTCGGGCGCAGCGGTCGGCCTACGGAGATGAAAATATATTAGACTACATTGACGTCGCCATCGATTTCGACCTCGCGTTCGTCGATGCCTGCGAGAATCCGCTGTTCAAGGATCTGTATGCCACCCAGTTCGAGTTGCTCAAATTATATGTGATTAATGAATACGCTACCGAGGAGGGAAATCAGGAGAAGAACCTCAAGGAGCATGAGGCCATCGCCGCAGCGGTGCGGAAGAAGGATGCGAAGGAGGTTACGGATCTCATTCTGAAGCATTACA
>CAVGMK010000191.1:0-3984 GCA_963630135.1 Oscillospiraceae bacterium | reverse complement strand
TCTGCCTTCAGATCGAAGAGCGCGCCCATCTCATCGGTGGTGTCATATTTGAATGTTGTACTCTGATAGATTGGAAGTGCGCAAGGCTCTCCCTTGGTTGGTGTGTATCCGGAATGAACACACTTTGTTGCTAGATCGTAACTCATTGTCTCACCTTTCCTCGTATAAAGTTTCTATCTTATTCAGATGAACTATATCGATTATACATTCTGCATGCGTGGTATTCAACCTCCCAAATTGCCCGGTATGCTGCCTGAACGCCGAATCCCGGCTGCCTAACGGCGCATGGTGCCGAGTTAATTCACCGGAATTCGCCGGGAAGAGGATCGTGAAGAATTCGCATCCGCGATGGAGATTGCCACATGGCACCGGGCGAGCAAATTCGCTGGCGGAGATCGGAAGTTTCCGGCAGAATGTAGGTTATTTTTACCCAAATAGAAATAGAATAGAACCAATCGAGCAAGCTTCACAATTCTAATCTGGTTGTATATTTATGTGATTTCCTTGTAAATCTACGGAATTCATTTATTTATGGCGGGTGGACGTGGTAAAATATCGTGTATATTTGTGTAATTGAAAAGGGATATTTACTATGTCAGACATGAAACCAAGCGATTACGAACGGATGCAGAAGCTGGCGCGCGAGATGGCCAAGGAACGGCTGGCCCGGGAGCGTGCGGCCAAGAGGATTGCCGAGCGGGACAGCGCCGCCGATGCGGCCAAGGCTTCCGGCAATTCCGACTCCGCTTCGAATAGAACGCAGGTGATTCGCAAGGAGGATTTGCAGCGCGGCAAATCCCATTCAGCTTCGGCAAATGCGGCGAAGTCGTCCCGTGCATCGGGTGCTGCATCGGGTACATCGAGATCCGCGGGTGGAAGCAGCACCGGTGGTGCCGCGTCCCGGAATGCGCAGGCGAAGCGGCCGGCCAAGCAGCAGAACCAGTTCGATGATATTGCGGCTTTCGAGCAGGCCTTCATCGGCGGTGGCGGCGACGAGCCGGAAGAACCGAAGAATCGGATTGGCCACGGAAAGAAGGGCAAGAAGAATGGAAAGAAAGGCAAGAAGCTGAGTAAGCGGGCGCTTTCGCGGCAGGCCTCGGCCGAACATGCCCTGCAGAACCGGAAGCCGGCACAGCCGGGTAGCGTTCGCGCGAAGTTCTATGCCTTCTGTGACAAGCATCCGGCGATTGGTGCTTTCCTGGCGGATTTGAACCCGAAGAACTGGGTGGATCCAAGCGGGAATCCGCTGACCAAGAAGCGCAAGGTCGTGAAGTTCGGCGTGCGGAGCTGCGTGACCGTATTTGCGGCATGTTTCCTGTACGCTGCTGCGGTTATCATCACGGCACCGAGCATCGATCCGGCCAATATCTATGACGCCATCTCCACGGATTCCATCGTCTACGACGACGATGGCAAGGAAGTGGACACCGTGTCCAGCGGCGTCAAGAGAACCATCGTCACCTACGATGAGATTCCGGAGAACATGGTGAACGCCATCGTGGCGCTGGAGGACAAGACGTTCTGGAAGCATCACGGCTTCAACTGGAAACGTATGATTGGTGCGGTGCTTCAGGCATTCACCGGCGGAGGCGGCATCAGCGGTACCAGTACGCTGACGCAGCAGCTGGCGCGTAACGTCTACCTGCCGGATATTATGAGCCAGCGAAGCCTGCGGCGTAAGATTATCGAGATGTATTATGCCGCGAGAATCGAGTTCGCGCTGTCGAAGGAAGATATCATCACGGCGTACCTGAACAGCATCTACTACGGATACGGCAACTACGGCATTGAGGCTGCCGCGGAATGCTACTTCTCGAAGGATGTCAAGGATCTTACCCTGGTGGAATGCGCGACGCTGGCGTCCATGCCGCAGTCACCGGACATCTACGCCCTGATTAAGGACGTATCGACCACGGATAAGACATCCGACATGACGAAGATTACGGTAGATGGCGACGAATATTACGCGAACGACATCGCCAAGAGCCGCCGGCAGACCTGCCTGGCTCTGATGAAGGAACAGGGTTATATTACTGAAGAGCAATATAACGAGAACAAGGATACGGATCTGGTGGATTACATCAAGCCGACCATCTCCTCCGGAAGCGAGAATGCCACGACCTACTTCAAGGATTACATGGCGGATGAGATTATCGAGGATCTTCAGACCGAATACAATATGGATGAAGATACCGCCACGACGATGGTATACAGCGGCGGCTTGAAGATCTACTCCACGATGGACTCGGAAGCCCAGGAGTCGATGAATGATGCTTTTGCCAACGACAGCAACTTCCCTTCCGTCTGGAACAACAGCACCGACAGCAAAGGCAATGTTGTCAACGACGGCGGCAGCATCACGCTGTACAAGTACAGCAATCTGGTGAACAGCAAAGGCAACATGGTCCTGAAGAAGAGCGAATACGTCGAGAATTCCGACGGTTCCCTGACGCTGAAGGCCGGTAAGCGCCTCAACTTCTACGAGACGACGGTGGATTCGGGCACGGATTACAGCATCGAGCTGAAGCCTTCCTACACCACGGAGGATGGCGAGTTCTACATCTATGCCACCGGGTATGTCGGCATCCCGCAGGCGAACAAGACAATGGATGATGACGGCAACCTCACCATCGATGCGGAATACATCCAGAATAACCCGGATATGATCAAGAAGTCCGGCAGCAAATGGATTATCAAGAAAGCGGCCATCACCATGGCGGAGAAGACCATCCAGCCACAGGGTGCCATGGTTATCACTGAGGTGGGTACCGGCGAGATTAAGGCCATGATTGGCGGGCGCGGCATCAAGGGTAGTGCGCTCTACAACCGTGCGCTGAGTGAGCGTCAGCCGGGATCTTCCATCAAGCCACTGGCCGTATACGGCGCCGCACTGCAGAAGAGCTATGACTACCTGCAGAAGGGCGAGAAATACGAATATACCGATTACGGTAACGATACGCAAGGAACCAAGTACTACGGCGATTATATGACGGCTGCATCCACCATCGTGGATGAGAAGCTGACCTTCGAAGGGAAGACCTGGCCGACCAACTCCTATGGCGGATACAAGGGCAAGATTTCGATGCGCCGGGCGATGCAGCTCTCGTCCAACGTCTGCGCGGTAAAGATCTGGCTCCAGGTCGGCTCAGAATACTCAGCAGACCTGGTGGAGAAGTTCGGCATCACGACGCTGAACCGCGAAGGAGACAACAACGATGAGAACGCAGCAGCACTCGCACTGGGTGGACTGTCCAGCGGTGTTAAGCCACTGGAGATGGCACAGGCTTATGCGGCTATTGCCAACGGCGGCGTTCGTCAGTCCTCGATTTCCTACCGCAAGGTACTGGACCGTAACGGCAACCTGCTGCTGACTTCAGAATCCGAATCCACCAAGGTTCTGGACGAAGGCGTCGCCTTCATCCTGGCAGATATGATGAAGTCCGTTGTATCCAAGGGTACCGGTACCGCCGCAGCGGTTTCCGGCGTACAGGCCGGTGGTAAGACGGGAACCACATCGAACAACTACGATATCTGGTTCGATGGTTTCACGCCGAAATACGCCGCTGCTCTCTGGATTGGTACAGACTACAACATCCAGCTGACATCCGATTCCTCCGGTGCCGCAGCGCTGTGGGGCAAGATTATGAACAAGATTTCCGCGGCCAAAGAAGGAACGTATCCTTCCCAGCCGTCCGACGTCATCAAGAAGAACGGTGAGTACTACATCGAAGGCACAGAGACGAACTCCGGTGCTTCATACAGTAAGGAAGCCGATAAGAAGAAGGAAGAGGAAGAAGTCGAGGAAGAAGAACAAGAAGAAGAACAGACAACAGATCCAAGTACGGATAAGAATTCCTCGGCTGGTGGGTCTGGTAGTAGCGGATCCGGGGGTAGCTCATCCGGTGGCGGTGGCTCCGGTGGTTCCGGCGGCGGCTCATCCGGTGGCGGTGGCTCCGGTGGTTCCGGCGGCGGCTCATCCGGTGG
>CAVGMK010000190.1:0-3995 GCA_963630135.1 Oscillospiraceae bacterium | reverse complement strand
GGTCAAGGCGGTGCAGAGCGTGGTGAGCGTGCCGCTGCAGCTGGATTCGGCGAATCCGAAGGTCATCGAAGCGGGGCTTCGGGTGGTGAACGGCCGTCCGATTGTGAATTCGGTGAATGGCGAGCGGGAGCGGATGGACGCGATCTTCCCGCTGGTGGCGCATTACGGCACAGCAGTGCTGGGGCTGGCAATGGATGAGGCCGGTATTCCGGAGAATGCGGCGGGACGTCTTGCGATTGCAGACCGAATTCTGGCGGAAGCAGATTCCTATGGTATTCCGCGGGAAGATGTCATTGTGGACTGCCTGACGCTGACGGTGTCGGCGCAGCAGGAGCAGGCGAAGGAGACGCTGCAGGCAGTGCGGCAGATTCATGATGAATATGGGCTCCATTGCGCGCTGGGCGTCAGCAACATCTCCTTCGGACTCCCGATGCGGCAATATATTACGACGAATTTCCTGATTCAGGCGATGTCGGCGGGACTGGATTTCCCGATTGTGAACATCAACGAGAAGCCGATTCGCGATGCGGTGGCGGCGTACCGGGTACTGAGCGGGGAGGATGCGGACAGCGCGGCGTATATCCGGAATTATGCCGGAGAAGAAGCGGCGAGGAAAGCGGCGCTGAAGGCGAAGAAGGAAGGCGTTGGCGGCGGTGCGGCGTCTGATGTCGGCGGTGCTTCGGCTGGCGGAGACGCAGGTCGTTCCGGACTAGCAGGGAATTCCGGGAATACCGGAACTTCTGTCGGTTCAATGAGTTCTGCATCCGGCGGGAATGCCGGCGGTTCCGGTGTGGGAGCGAATATCGAATCAGCTGGCGTATCCGACGCCCTAGATGCGGCCTTGGCTTCCGGTTCGAATGGGGATGGTTCCGGAACGCGAGATCCGCTGCAGCAAGCGGTACTTCAGGGACTGGAGCAGGACGTTCGCGAGATTAGCAAAGAATTACTTCAGACGGAAGATGCGATGGATATTATCAGCAAGCGGATTATCCCGGCGCTGGATGAGGTGGGGAACCTCTACGAGAAGGGCGAATTCTTCCTGCCGCAGCTGCTGAATTCGGCGACCGCCGCTTGTGCCGGACTGGATCTGATCAAGGCGCAGATTGCCAAGATGGCTGATTCGCCGATATCGAAGGGGAAGATTATTCTGGCTACGGTGGAAGGCGACATCCACGATATCGGAAAGAATATCGTCAAAGTGGTACTGGAGAATTACGGCTATGAGGTTATCGACCTGGGACGGGATGTGCCGGTGGATACGGTGGTGGAGGCTGCCATCGAGCACGATGTCTATCTCGTCGGTCTCTCGGCGCTGATGACCACGACGGTACCGGCGATGGAAGCGACCATTAAGGCCCTTCGCGCCTCCGGCCACGATTGCAAGATTATGGTGGGCGGCGCCGTGATGACGCCGGAATATTCGATGGAAATCGGTGCGGACTATTATTCCAAGGACGCGCAGGCAGCCGTCGCTATTGCGAAAGAAGTGCTGGGGTAGTGATAGCGGCATTTCCACATCGCCCATAGTGATGGACGGGAAATCGCTATGGTGAAGGAAGTGCTGGGGTAGAGATGTTCGGCATACCCCACTTCAGGAGAACGAACGGTCAATCGCTATGGCGAAGGAAGTGCTGGGGTAATAACATTTGGCACGCCAACAGCTCAGAATGGCAATTGGAAAATTGTTATGGCGGAAGAAGTGCGGAGCGACAGGAGAGAAGGACGACATATGGAACGACAGGAACGACATAAGAAGGAAGATGGCAGCTGCTTCCGCGAGGAATTGAGCCGGGGAACACTTATTTTTGACGGCGGAATGGGAACGTATTTCTCGGCCTCCGAGAATCGGCCGGGGCAGGGCTGCGAGATGGCCAATCTGGACAAGCCGATTCTGGTATCCGCCATCCATCAGGAATATCTGGAAGCCGGCGCCAGAGCCATTAAGACCAATACGTTCGCCTCGAATCGAGTGGCGTACCCGGATGCGCCAGAGCTGGTACAGCGGCAGATTCGCGCGGGATACCGCCTGGCCTGCCGGGCGGCGGAGCGGTATGATGCGCATGTTTTTGCCGACATCGGTCCGGTGACCGGAATGAGCGGTGAAGGAATTCGTGCGGAATATCAGTTCATCCTGGATGAATTCCTGGCGCTTGGCGCGACGAATTTCCTGTTCGAGACAAATGCCTCTGCAGAGGGACTGGTGGAAAGCGCGGAATACATCCGGTCGAAGGTGCCGGACGCGTACATCATCGCGTCCTTTGCCATCCTTCCAGGCGGATATACGAGAGATGGTCTCTTCGGCGAGGACCTGATTCACGAGGTTGCGGACAGCGGCCTTGTTGATGCGGTGGGATTCAATTGCATCTGTGGCGTGACGCAGCTGCAGGAGCTCCTTCGAACGATGAATCTGGAGGGGCTGACGCTCTCTATCATGCCGAATTCCGGGAGCCCGATGGTCATTCAGCAGCGGACATTCTATCAGAGCGACCCGGAGTATTTCAGCCGCGGAATGGCGGAACTGGCATCGGAAGGCGTTGCCATCCTGGGCGGATGCTGCGGTACGACGCCGAAGCATATCGCCGCACTAAGGGAGGCGCTGAAGCACATTCAGCCGAAGATGGAAGCGCGGCCGGAACGCCGGCCGGTGCTGCAGACGAGGGAGGAAAGTGCCTTCTTCCGGAAGCTGGTTGCCGGCGAGAAGCCGATTGCGGTGGAGTTCGACCCACCGGCCTATGGCGAGATTGGCTCTTATCTGGAAAACGCACGGAACATCTGCCATATTGGCGCAGATATTATCACGATTGCGGACTGTCCGACGGCAAAGGCGCGGATGGATTCCAGCATGATGGCCTGTTTGCTTCGAAATGAAGGCATAGAAGCCTTGCCGCACATGACCTGCCGCGACCGGAACCTGAACGCCACGCAGGCGCTGCTTCTGGGACTCAGTGCAGTCCATGTGCAGAATCTCCTCGTTGTCACGGGGGATCCGATTCCGACGGCAGAGCGCGATGAGGTCAAGAGCGTCTACCAGTTCAATTCGCGGAAGATGACGCATTTCATCCAGGGCCTCGGGAAGATGGGAACCGTGCATCCGTTCCATATCTTTGGGGCGCTCAATGTTAACGCGAAGAATTTTGGCTCCGAGATCGGTCGGTCCCATCGGAAACTGGAGAAGGGGATGCAAGGTCTTTTTACCCAACCGATCTTATCGAAGCAGGCGAAGGAGAATCTGGTCCGGGCGCGGGAAGAGCTGGACTGCTACATCTTAGGCGGCATTATGCCGGTGGTCAGTCAGCGCAACGCCCTCTTCATGAACAGCGAGGTGAACGGAATCGATGTGGACGCGGAGATTATCCGGCGGTACGAGGGGCTGAGCCGGGAAGCAGCGGAGGACCTCGCGGTGACGCTGAGCCGCGAGATTGCGGCGGATATCGCGGATTACGTGGATGGTTATTACATCATCACGCCATTCAGCCGGGTGAATCTGGTGAGCCGCATCGTGGAGGCTATTCAGGATCTGTGATTGCGGCGTAAGTTATGTCAATTACTAGACAATCGTGGAGTTTTACCATTGCCCATGGTATAATAGAGCAAGTTTCGAGCGGCCTTCCTGCGGATGATGAATCCGGGGAAGGCAATCTTGACTCATTGGAGTCAGGGGAGAGCCGGAAACAAGATATCCAGATTAATGTAACGAGAATGAAGAATAGGGAGAGGATAGACCTATGAAGAAAATTGGAGTTCTAGGTGCCGGGACCATCGGAATGTCGCTGGCGAGAATGCTGTATAATAGCGGACATGAGGTGCTTGTCTGGTCCGCAGTGGAAGAGGAGCTGGTAGCTTGCGAGACCACAAGACGCCACAAGAACCTGCCGGGCATGGTGATTCCGGACGGCGTGAAGTTCACCCGGAGCATCGAGGAGGTCTGCACAGACAAAGACGTGCTGATGTTCGCGATTCCGTCGGTATTCATCCGCTCGACGGCAGCGAAGGCC
>CAVGMK010000189.1:0-4056 GCA_963630135.1 Oscillospiraceae bacterium | reverse complement strand
GGAACGAGGAGTACAACCTGGTTCCGGAGGTGCATATCATTCCAATTACGAAGGGTGGGAAGGATTCTGCGGCTTCGGATGTGGAGCCTGATTTGGTGGTGAATTCGGTCTCGGATTCAGCTTCTAATTCTGCTTCCAATGACGGCGATAATCAGGCGGCGGTTGCTAATTACGGTGACGGCACAGCTCACGCCGACATCGCAGATTATCTGGACGACATGGACGACCCGGTAGATGAAGACGGTGTCTCCCTCAGCGACAAGGAGACGGAGGCGGCTTATATCGCCGAGCTGGTCCAGAACATCCTCGGTACGACCTTCTACGACGGCAAGCAGGGTGTTCTTCGCACCGCTGAGCCGCGGGATATCGTCATTCTGTGCCGGAGCACCAAGCGGGCGGGCGACCTGTATTACAAGTCCATGCTGGCGCAGAACATCCCGACCTTCGTCAACGACGAGAACGGATATTTCGACTCCATCGAAATCAACCTGACCATGGCGCTTCTCAAGGTGCTGGACAACGGTCATCAGGATATTCCGCTGATTGCGGTGCTCCGCTCGGAAATTTTCGGTTTCACGCCGGAGGAACTGGCGCAGATTCGCATCGCGTACAAGGAAGCGGACCAGAAGGGCAGCTATTACAAAGCTTACGCTTATTGCCTGAATAATCAGGATGCACTGGGGAATCCGGACCTATATAAGAAGCTGAAGGTGGCCGAAGACAAGCTCCGGGAATGGCGCTACCGCGTCAACAAGATGCCGCTGGATGATTTCATCTGGTACGTGCTGAACGAATCCGGCTACTACCTCTACGCCGGCGCCATGTATGGCGGCCGCCAGCGGCAGGCCAACCTGCAGATATTGACGGAGAAGGCGAAGGGTTACCAGGAGAGAAGCGGCATCGCCTCCCTGAACGGCTTCCTCCGCTATGTCGACATCCTGAAGAAGAGCGACGTGAAGATGGGGCAGGCGACGCTCCTGGGCGAAGACGCGGACGTCGTTCGCATCATGACCATGCACAAGAGCAAGGGCCTCGAATTCCCGTTCGTCATTGTGGCCGGCATGGGTTCGCAGGGCCAATCCAACACGATGAGCAAGGGCCTCCTGTTCGACTCGGACATCGGCCTGGGCCTTTCCTACGTGAACAAAGAAGAGAAATTCTGGCGCCCAACCCTGATTCAGCGGATTATTCACCGCAAACAGCAGAACGAAGATTACCAGGAGAGCCTCCGCGTGCTCTACGTCGCACTGACCCGTGCCCGGGAGAAACTGATTCTGGTTGGCACGGCGAAGGAGAAGGACGGCGAGTTCACTTTCAAGAGCAAGAGCGGTTACCAGATGCTTGAGGACAAGCTGAATCTGTCCTCGAACCGGTATTTCATCGCCGCAGAGCCGGAAACCACCCGTAGCCGGAAGCGGAACCTCTTCGAGGAATTCCAGAAGAATCGTCCGAAGCTCGATCCGCTAAAAGCAGATTACTACGAGTCCCTCGTTTCCGACCGCCTGAATTACCGGTACGCCCACATGGACGCGCTCCAGACCAAGACGAAATACAGCGTCAGTGAACTTCGTGCCATTCGGGCCGGCGAATATGAACCTCGGACTATCGAGCTTCGGAAGTCAGCAGGGGGAGCGGAAGCGGAAACCGGCGTCACCGGTGCGGAGATTGGTACCGGATACCACCGGATCCTGGAGATGCTGGATTTCTGTCGTGTCTTCAAGGAGGAGGCATTCGACACCGCCTACGTGCAGGAAGTCATGGACCATCTGCATGACACGGGCGCCATCCCGGACAACGTGTTCCGGACGCTTCGCCTGGCCATGATTCAACGCTTCTTCCAGTCGGAAATCGGCCGAAGAGCGGTCCTGGCAGCGCAGCAGGGCAAGCTCTGGAAAGAGAAACCATTCACGCTGCGGACGCAGGTGAACGGCCAGGATGTGCTGGTGCAAGGTATCATCGACTGCTTCTTCGAAGAAGATGGCAGGATCGTCCTGCTGGATTACAAATCCAACCGAATGGGCGATGATCCGAAGCCGATTATCGAGATGTATGAGGAACAGATTCGTCTGTACCGGAATGCGTTACAAGAGGCAACCGGCATGGAAGTGCCAGAGGCGTACCTCTACATGCTGCGGGCCGGGAAGATGATTCCGATGCTGTAGCGGATTCGTGCTGCCCATCTGATTCATCTGCCGCGGTGAATTAGTGTTACCATTTGCCGCCTCGTAAGTGATTTATCCGGCGTATGAAGAAATTGAAATAGTCAGAAGAGTAGAAAAATCAGAAAGATAAAGAGAGAGAGCTGCGTAGGCAGCACCTTGAGCAAAATCACTAAGAACAAAGAAAAGGAGCTGCTTACGCAGCTCCTTTGGTATTCTTGGAAGAATTTGTAAATCGCTCGATTATACAATACCCTGCATCATCATAGCATCTGCAACTCTTTCGAATCCAGCGATGTTAGCGCCGGCTACGAAATTCTCGCCGAGGTCATACTTCTTGCAAGCAGCTTCGGTGATTTCGAAGATGTGAACCATGATGCCTTCGAGTTCCTTGTATACTCTTTCCTTATCCCAGATGAGGTGTTCAGCGTTCTGAGCCATCTCGAGGCAAGAGCAAGCAACGCCACCAGCGTTAGCAGCCTTGGACGGACCAACAACTACGCCGTTCTCCTGCAGGTAAGCGATAGCTTCGTTGGTTGTAGGCATGTTAGCACCCTCGATGAGGTATCTAGCGCCGTTCTTAACCATTTCCTTAGCCCAGTCAAGAGTGATGTCGTTCTGCATTGCGCATGGCATGTATACGTCAGCCTTAACTTCCCAAGGTCTCTTTCCAGCGATGAACTTAGCGCCCGGGAACTTCTCTGCGTATGGAGCGCAGATGTTCTTTCCGGAGTTTCTCAGCTCGAGCAGGTAATCAATCTTCTCTGGAGTGGTGATACCTTCCTCGTCGAGGATGTATCCGTCTGGTCCGGAGATGGTGATTGGCTTAGCGCCCAGCTCAACCAGCTTGGTGATGGTTCCCCAGGATACGTTACCGAATCCGGAAACAACTGCTGTCTTGCCTTCCAGAGTGTCGCCGAAGTGCTTCAGGACCTCTCTAGCGAAGAATACGATACCGAAACCGGTAGCTTCTGTTCTTCCGTTCAGACCACCGTTGGTTGTGCCCTTACCGGTCCAAGTTCCATCATACTGACGGGTAATTCTCTTATACTGACCCATCATGTAGCCGATCTCTCTGCCACCAACGCCCATGTCGCCAGCCGGAACGTCTACGTTAGGACCAATGTGTCTGTACAGCTCGGTTACGAAGCTCTGGCAGAATCTCATAACTTCAGCATCGGACTTGCCGGCTGGATCGAAGTCGGAACCACCCTTGCCGCCGCCGATAGGAAGACCTGTCAGGGAGTTCTTGAAGATCTGCTCGAATCCCAGGAACTTCAGGATGCCAGGATATACGTTAGCCTGGAATCTCAGACCACCCTTGTAAGGTCCAAGAGCGCTGGAGAACTCAAATCTGTAACCTCTGTTAACCTGAACAACGCCGTTGTCATCAACCCAAGGAACTCTGAAAGTGATGCTTCTTTCAGGCTCGATCAGTCTCTCAACCAGGCCAGCCTTCTCATACTCAGGATGAGCTTCCAGAACAGGCTCGATGGAGGACAGAACTTCTTCTACAGTCTGAAGAAATTCAGGTTCATGTGGATAATTTTTCTTAGCGATGTCAATGTACTTCTGTGAAATATTAGCCATTTTCTTCTCCTTATAAAAATACCAAATATTTATTTACGGCCGTTCTCATCTTGACCGCAGTCTGATTTTAGCACTCGAAAATCACAGTGTCAACGAATCTGATACAAGTATACAATTTGGAAAGTTAATACAAATTGTAGTATGATTACAAATCTTTCAGCCTGAAAGACGGACTTTAACGCCCGGCGATATCGCTGCTGAGCCGGACGTGTACGGTTCCTCTTTCCTTGTTTTTATGCTAAAATAACATGTTAGTTTGCGTCCACTTCCGACTCGGCGAAGCCTGTTCGCCATGCGAAGGAAGCGG
>CAVGMK010000188.1:0-4069 GCA_963630135.1 Oscillospiraceae bacterium | reverse complement strand
GGCCATTCTGTACGGAACGCTGAGCGGTCTGGCCGGGCCGAGGATGGATTGCGCTCTTATGCGCGCCTGCGACCTGCTGCTGAGCGTGCCGCAGATCCTGATGGCCGTCTTCCTGCAGGCGATACTCGGAGCTGCTTCATGGGGCTCGCTGGTCATCGTCATTGGGGCAACCGGTTGGATGGGACTGGCCCGCATCGTTCGAAACGAAGTGCGGAAGCTACGCGGTAGCGACTACATCACGGCGGCACAGATGATGGGCGCATCCTCCGGTTACATTCTGAGAACACATCTTCTGCCGAATTTCATTCCGGCGATTCTCTACCCGATGATTAGCAGCATTGGATCCGCCATCGCGTCGGAATCGACGCTGAGCTTCCTCGGGCTGGGACTTCCGCTGGATAGTGCATCGTGGGGCAGCCTTCTGTCGGATGCGCAGCGAAGCCTTCTGTCCGGGCAGTGGTGGACGGTAATCTTCCCGGGCAGCGTGCTGGTGCTGACATTGATTGCCATTGCGGAGGTGGGAGAGCATTTCCGGCTGCGGAATACGAGGCGGCATAGCAATCTGTAGGAGCGTAGCGCGGCAATGAAGCCCCGCGAAGCGGTCTTATGATGCTGCAATAGCTGTGGAATAATCGAGAAAGAGACGGCTTTGCCGTGCGTGGCAAAGATTTAAAGAAACATGAGAAATGACTGGGATAGCCATTCGCAGAAGGATGTGAAATTCTGTAGCGCGGCAACTGGCTGGAACACACGAATATAGCGTGGCATTAAAATTGCAGGGAGCGGATTTTGCAGGAATAGAATCAGGAGTAGAATAAAGATTGGGACAGAATAAGAATCAGGGTAATGAGGAAAATAACGGAACAGGTAATGACGACAAGGATAACATCTCGACAAGAAAAATCACGAAAAGAAATATTAAGGCCAACGCGGCGCCGCTGCCTTCGCGGCGTGCTGCTGGGTCTGTGCTTCGGGCTGATGCTCTCATTCAGCGCTTGCGGAAGTAGCAACATCGACCGAAGCAATACGTTAATCTACGGCAGTTCGGATTACACTGCGATTAACCCGGCGCTCTATGAGCATGGGGAGATTAATCTGCTGATTTTCGCCGGACTGACAGCACACGATGGGGACAACAAGGTGGTGCCGGGACTGGCGGAATCCTGGAGCTACGACGAGGGCGCGAAGACGTGGACATTCCACCTTCGCGAAGGCCTGACCTTCCATGACGGTGAGCCACTGACCTCGGAAGATGTGAAATTCACCATCGAAGCCATTCAGAATCCGGACAACGGTTCGGAGATTCAATCGGATTACAGGGACATCGAGAAAATATCCTGCCCGGACAAGTACACGGTGAAATTCCGATTGAAGGAGTACAACGCCGCTTTCCTCGATTATATGACGGTCGGCATTCTGCCGAAACACCTGCTCGAAGGCAAAGACATCACAACTGACGAGTTCAATCAGCATCCGGTGGGCGCCGGCCCATACAAGCTGACGGAATGGGACGAGGGACAGAGTATCACCCTGGAGAAATTCGACGGATATTATGCCGGGGAAGCGAACATCGAGACAATTATTTTTCGCATCATCCCAGACAGCGCATCGCGCCTGCTGCAGCTGGAGTCGGGGGACATCGACATGGCGCAGCTGACGCCGCAGGACGCGGCGGCGCTCGCGGAGAAAAGCGACGAGTATAGCATCTACGAGATGGAGACGGCGGACTATCGGGCGCTGGCGTACAACTTCTCACAGGGGGTATTCCGGGAGTATCCGGAGCTCTCGAACATCCTGAGTTACGGCATCGACCGGGCGGCCATCGTGAAGAGCGTGCTTCTCGGTCAGGGCGAGGTGGCCTATTCGCCGATTCAGAAGAACAAATATAATGATGATTCCATCGAACGGTTCGAGTACAATCCGTCCAAAGTAGCGTCGCTCCTGGAGACGGCCGGCTGGTCCAAGAATTCGGATGGCTGGTATGAGAAGGACGGGCGCGAACTGGCTTTCACCATATCCGCCATGGCGGATGACCAGGTGCGGGTGGATATGGCCAACATGTGCGCGGAGCAGCTTCGGAAGCTCGGCGTACACGCCAGCGCGGAGAGCGTGCAGGAGCTCGACTGGGAGGGCCAGGACGCGTGCATCATCGGGTGGGGCAGCCCGTTTGATGCGGACCTTCATACGCGGAAGGTCTTTGGCACGGGCGCCGACGACAACTACACCGGCTACTCGAACGCGGCGGCGGACCGCGCGCTGGCAGCGGCCGCCCGCAGTGCGGATGACAGCACGCGGCGGGCGAACTACGCGGAATTCCTCGCAGCCATGACGGATCAGATGCCGTATACATTCCTGGCTTACGTGCACGCGGATTATGCGGTGCGGAAGGGCGTCAGCGGCCTGACCGCGAACGCGGTGCTGGGGCACCACGGCGTCGGCGTGTTCTGGAATGTGGCGGACTGGACGCTGGAAGGAATGCCGGAGGAATGATGCCGGCAGGACAGAGATACAGATATAATAGAATGTAGCAGACCGAGAACAGAGTGCGGATGGGACGCGGCGTAGATGGCTCACGGATAGAGTGCGGATGAGGCGCAGCGTAGATGGATTACGGATAGAGCGCGGCTGAGGCGCGATGTAGATGGATTACGGATAGAGCGCGGCTGAGGCGCAGCGCAGATGGACCACGAATAAAGTGCGGATGGGACGCGACGCAGATGGACCCCCAGATAGAATGCGAATAGACCGAGGCACCGATGGCGTGCGAATTAGACGGCGCGAATTGTTCTCCAAGAAATATAGAAGGGTAAAAACAGGTTAGATCATGCAGGGAACTCCGATTCTGCAAATTGAAGATTTTCGCATGTGCTTCAACGGGCCGGATGGGCCGGTGCATGCGGTGCGGGATGCGAATCTCTGCGTCTGGCCCGGCGAAGTGGTGGCGCTGGTGGGCGAATCCGGAAGCGGCAAGACGGCACTCTGCCGCGCGATTCTGACGCTTCACACCGGCCATGCACGGTATCTTTCCGGGCGGATTCTGCTGATGGGACGCGATGTGCTATCCTGCGATGAAGCACAAATGGAACAAATCAGAGGAACAGACGCAGCCATGGTGTTCCAGGACCCCCTCAGTTCCCTGAATCCGGTCTATACCATCGGTGAGCAGCTGGCGCTGCCTCTTCGGCGGCATTATGGCATCCGGGACAAGGCGGAGCTCCGGCGACGCTCGGCGGAACTGCTAAGGGAGGCCGGGCTGCGGGGCGGTGCAGTTGTTGAGGGTTTCCTGGGAAAATACCCCGGTGAGCTCTCCGGCGGGCAGCGGCAACGCGTGGCCATCGCGCTGGCGCTGGCATGTGATCCGAAGCTGATTATCGCCGATGAACCCACCACTGCACTGGATGCGGACACCGGACGGCGGGTGATGGCATTTCTTCGCTCCTTGGCGAAGACGAGAGATAAAGGTGTGCTCTTCGTGACGCACGACCTGTCACTGGCTCAGGAAATCGCGGACCGCATTCTGGTGATGTACCACGGACAGATTATCGAATCCGGAACCCGGGACGAGATTATTCGGCATCCGAAGCAGGAGTACACGAAGCGGCTGGTTCAGTGCGCGGGGAATAGCGAGGGAAGGCGCAAGGATATTGATGGAAGTTCCGTGCGAGACGACTGGAGCGATTGTGATGAGAGTACGAAAGGTACGGAAGTAGTGGCCGAATCCGGGAATGACGAATTCTTGAAGCTTGTCCAGGCGGAAAACCTCTCTTGTCGGTATCCGGGGCGGGAGAAATTTGTTTTTAGCCACCTTGATTTCACCATTCGGCGAGGCGAAATTCTGGGCCTGGTCGGGGAATCCGGTTGCGGGAAGACCACTTTGGCGAAATTGCTGTGCGGACTGCTGAGTCCAACGGAGGGGCGGATTCGCTGGAGCACTGGGGCGAATGTACAGCTGATCTTCCAGGATTCGGCGGCGGCCTTCAACGAGCGGATGAAAACGCGGGATATCATCGCGGAGCCGCTGACCATTCAGCGGGTTCCGACGCCGGCGCGGATGCAGCGAGTGCAGGAG
>CAVGMK010000187.1:0-4104 GCA_963630135.1 Oscillospiraceae bacterium | reverse complement strand
GTTACAACCAGAAGGATATCATTCAGGCGGAGGTTCAGAAGGCCTACGCTGCCGGCCTTGGAAATATGGGAGGCGGCGGAGATGGCGGCACCGGTAGTTCGGTGATGAGTGATATTGTCGGCCTTGGAATCGGCATGAAGGCCGCAGGCATGTTCAGCAATCAGATGGGAAATCTGTTCGGCGATGCCTCTTCGAATCTGTTTGCTGATTCGTCTCTGTCAAAAGTAAATTGCCCGCGGTGCAACTCCTCCGTCCCTGCAGACTCCAGGTTCTGCCCAGAGTGTGGCGAGAAGATGGAACTCGTCCAAGCCGATACCATCGTCTGCCCCGAGTGCGGAAATACAATTCGAAAAGGCAAATTCTGTCCGGAGTGTGGGCACAAGCTCACTTCTGTCTGCCCGAACTGCGGCAAAGAAGTTCCGGAAGGCGCAAAGTTCTGTCTGGAATGTGGAACGAAGCTGTAGGTATCCAGCTTAGAGAGGAGGATTCTGCTATGAATAAGAATTTCAAATTATATATCGCCATCTGGGCGGTATTATTTGTGCTATATAACGCAGTGGCTTTCCTAATACGACCAATCGCTTCACTGGATGGAGCCTTGTACAATGGAGCCTTCTGGGTTGCGTGGGGAATTACGCTATTAACCTTCGGCTGTAACCTGGTTTGCGCATACATCACACTCCGACAAGAGAATTTGACGAAGATGTTCTATCGCATCTCCCTGATTCGCATCAGTTACACTTGCCTGATGCTGATGTTCATTGCCAGCATGGTATTGATGCTGATTCCAGGCTGCCCTGTTGCCGTCTCAGCAATCGTATGTGTGCTTGTTCTGGCCTTCCATGTAATATCGATGATTAAGGCAGAGTGGGCCTCGGAAGCCTTGGATGTAACGGAAAGGAAGACCCGTGTTAATACCATGTACATCCGGAACCTGACGGTGGATGCGGAGAACCTCGTCTCCCGAGCAAAGACCCCGGAGGCGAAAGACGCATGCAAGAAGGTGTACGAAGCACTTCGCTATTCTGACCCGGTGAGCAGTGATGCATTAATGGGTATTGAGTCGGAAATAAATGAGAAGTTTGCAGAATTTACTGCGAAAACCAAATCTGGAGAAGATGCATCGACCTTGACGAGTGAACTTTTGGAGTTGATTGCCGACCGGAACCGGAAATGCAAAGCCGCTAAATAAGCGTAGCGGCATATGCAAATAAACTAATGACAGGCTTTTATGGAAGGAGATTGTTATGAATAAGTATTATAAGCTTCTCGTTTTTTTCCATCGCAATGAATTAATTAGTAGGGATTATCTGATACATTGCCCGGAAATTTCAGAAGACTTAGTCGATGAAGCTGAACAACTCGGATTCATTAAGGAAATTAATAGAACCGATGATGGCGATTGTCGGTACATGATAACGAAAGCTGGAATCGAACAAAGGGATAAATAGTGAGGAGACCGAATCCATGTCAATTTTCAAATGCAAAATGTGCGGCGGCACAATAGAATTCGAACAAGGTGCAACCGTCGGCATATGCGATAGCTGCGGCACCAAGCAGACCCTGCCGCGCCTTGATGATGATAAGAAAGCAAACCTGTATGACCGTGCCAACCATTTCCGTCGGAACAACGAGTTCGACCGTGCAATGGGCATCTACGAGCAGATTCTGAATGAAGATAACACCGATGCTGAAGCATACTGGTCTCTTGTCCTCTGTCGCTATGGTATCGAATACGTGGAAGATCCCACAACGCATCGCCGGGTACCGACTGTGAACCGTGCGCAGTATACCTCTATCTTTGCCGATGAGGATTACAAGTCCGCCATGAAATACGCGGATTCCTACCAGCGCACCATTTACGAAGACGAGGCGAAGGCCATTGATGACATCCAGAAGAGAATTCTCGACATCTCGTCGAAAGAAGAGCCCTTCGATGTATTCATCTGTTACAAGGAGACGGATGCCAGCGGCGCGAGAACCGTAGACAGCGTCCTCGCATACGACCTCTATCAGCAGCTGACGAGGGATGGCTTCAAAGTCTTCTTCAGCCGCGTTACCCTCGAGGACAAGCTCGGCGTCGCCTTCGAGCCATACATTTTCGCTGCTTTGAATTCCGCCAAAGTCATGGTTGTCATCGGCACCAAGCCGGAGCACTTCAACGCCGTCTGGGTCAAGAACGAGTGGAGCCGATACCTGGCGCTGGTCAAGAACAGCGGCGGTAAGAAGGTCCTGATTCCGGCATACAGGGATATGGATCCTTATGACTTGCCGGAAGCCTTCTCTCACTTGCAGGCGCAGGATATGTCGAAGCTGGGCTTCATGCAGGACCTGACCCGTGGTATCAGGAAGATTGTCACGGCAAACAAGCCGCAGAAGACAGTTGTGGTTCAGTCTGGCAGCAACACGACCACGAGCGCCCAGGTGAAACGCGGTAATATCGCACTGGAGGACCATGACTGGAAGACGGCCGCGACATTCTTCGAGGAAGCACTGAACATGGACCCCGAATGTGCCGAGGCATATATTGGCAAAATTCTCGTGCGGGATGAGAAGCCGAATCTGGATGCGTGGGTTCAGATGCTAAAAGAAAAATTCGCCGATGTCACCTCCACCGAGGACCTGGAGGCGTTTCCTGTGGACGATGCCTACATCACGCAGAGTGCAGAGAAATGGTCCATCCCGGAATATCTGACCGAACTGGAAATTCGTTGGGTATATAAATTCAATCGGAATTACGAATCCGCTCTTTCCTGCAGAAAGAATCAGAAGGAACAGCAACTGAGCGAATTATCGTCCGACCGTTTATGGATGCGCGTCAAGCAGTATGCCCAAGGTGAGACGAAGAATCGGGTGGAAGAGGTTCTGGCAGAAATTACGGCAGAACTGGATTACCGTATCCAACAGGCTGCGGAACAGGACAATAACAGCATTGCCTGCCTGAGAGAAGCATATACGCAGCATCTTACTCAGGCGGATGAGAAAGCCGAGGAACTACATATTGCAGCTCAGAATCGTCAGGAGGCAGATTACCAATCTGCAGAGGCGTTGATGAATACGGACACAGTTCCATCGTACCAGAGTGCAATCGAAATTCTGGCGAAGCTGGATTCTTATAAGGATAGTAAGGCATTGGTTGATCGGTGCTATGAGGAAATTAGCAGGCTAAATAAAGAGAAACGACTGGAAGAACAACGTCAGGCTCGCTTGCGCAAAGAGAAGGCAGAAATTGCTGCCAAGAAACGAAAGAAGTTTATCAAGATTACTACGCCGATTGTCTGTGTATGTATCATATTTGCGATTGTACTCAATGAAGTAATTATCCCAAGCAACCAATACAATGAGGCCGTTTCACTAATGGAGGCTGGAAATCTGGACGACGCATACGCTATTTTCCAAGACCTAGGCAGTTACAAAGATGCCAAAGATAAAGCAGAATCAATACGATTAACGAAATATAATGAGGCGGTTTCTCTAATGGATGAAGGAAAGTTGGATGATGCATATTCAATTTTCGAAGCATTGGGAAATTATAAAGACGTAGAACATAGAGTTCAAGTTATCTCATTGAAGAAAGCGAAAGTTGGCGACTATATCAGTTTCGGATCCTATGAACAGGATAACGATACGTCAAATGGAAATGAAACAATTGAATGGCAGGTTCTTGCGTCAAAGGATAATAAGCTGTTGGTTATCAGTAAATACGGTCTGGATTGCAAACATTATAACACGGAGTTCGAAGACGTCACCTGGAAAACCTGCACTTTACGCGAATGGCTTAACGATGAATTTATAAATGAGGCTTTCTCTGACGATGAGAAGGCGATGATTCCGACCGTGACGGTATCTGCGGATAAAAATCCGGAATACGATACCAAAGCTGGCAAGTCGACAGAGGATAAAGTTTTTCTACTGAGCATTAAGGAAGTGGAGAAGTACTTTAAGGGTGCATCTGCTAAATGCGAGCCTACCAGCTATGCGGTGGATCAAGGAGCATATACGGACAACGGAAACTGCTGGTGGTGGCTGCGGTCGCCTGGCGACGATCGGGCTCGCGCTGCCTATGTTCTCACTGGCGGCTCCGTCGATTGCAATGGCTACTAC
>CAVGMK010000186.1:0-4107 GCA_963630135.1 Oscillospiraceae bacterium | reverse complement strand
GCTCCATGTCGTCCATGCAACTGCGACTAATCGAGAAATCGAAGATTCACTGAGCAAGGGAGCATTTCAAGGCCATCAGTAATGGCGATGTGGTTTACGATGTTGTGGACAGCTACCAGAGCCTGCTGGATCTGGTGACGAAATGAATATGAAATCCGGCCTGTACATCACGGAGATTGTCAAGCGGCTGTTCCGCGTGCTGGATTGGGTTCAATATGAGGTCAGTGCGCGGAACGAAAGGACATAATGATGATGGATATGAGCAATCCGAATTTCTATATTCCGGCGATGTTAATTGGCATACCGGTCATAATTGGCATCGGATTCGTCTGCCTTGGCATTGGGATTCGGAGGAATGAAGAGAAGAAGAGACGAAATTACAGTATGCCGGTGATTGCTGTGGTGAAGGATTATGTAAGAGATCGAATGGATCATGACACGGATTCCGTCCACATGTACTGTTGGTTCCCGGTGTATGAATACCAGGTGGATGGTGTCCTATTCTGCAGGAAAGCCTCTATCGGTGATTCGAAGCAGATATACCAGATTGGGCAGGAAGTGGAACTTCGGGTGAATCCGGATGATCCGGAGGAGTTCTATAATGTGCGCGAGAAGCAGCGGCTAATCGGAAATGTTTTTCTTGCAGTGGGGATGCTTCTACTGGTGGTTGCCGTTATCGTGGCCGGAGTGGTAATGAGTATCCGGGGAAGCTGATGGCGAGTCGGAGCGAGCCTGGGTGGATGAAACTTATTTTTACCAAACAATTGTTCCCTAAAGACATTGCGGGAGTACGTGCGATTGTAGGATGCGTTATAATTACGTAGACGGAAACGCCCACGATTGTTGTATACAGGAATATGTATGTTCGAGATTGGAGGATGGACATGAAGAAATTAATTATTGTTTGCGAAGACCGTTATAGAAAATACGGAGATTTCCTGGCGCAGCTGATTAGCCTGCCAAATGACAAGGCGGGTGCTGCAGGAATTAAAGAAGGATCTGTGGTTGCCCAGGTGTGGGGCGAGAAAGAATATGTTGCGAACCAGACACAAATATCATCGGAGCAGTACCTTCTGTTCATTGGCAACAGCAAGTTACTCAAGGATAAGCGGACATTCTTCAATGTGAAATTCTCCCAGTATGGGATGATGTACGGCTGGCTTGGGAAGCAGGCAGCCTTGGCCGTTGAAAGCACAGTTTCTGATGAAGAATATGATGATTTCATCGAATTCGCTCGAATCAATCAGCCGGAAACGAAGAAGCTGGTTGATGGAGAGTATGAACCAACATTAACGTTGGGAACGTTAAAAGAATACGTGGACGGAGAAATTATTCCGAAAACGAAAAAGATGTTGGCTGACACAAATCTCCTGCCGGAAATTACGGAAGTTTCTGAAGTATCCGAAGTATCCGAAGTGCCGAACAAAGAAGCATTGGTGCCGATGGATTCTATCAAGCATGCAGCAAACGGGCTTGCTCACAACATAGATAAGCATCTTATTAAAATCCAGAAGAATATCAAGAAGATTTCGAATGATAACAAGGTAGAAGAGCAGGAGTATTCTGTGCTCGTGGTGCTGTTCTATTTACAAGGTCTGGCTACTTTCTTGGGTCTTAGTGAGGAATAAGTATGGATACCGGATTTAAGGCAGGATATGATTTCTTTCGGCAAAGTGCAGGATCTGTGCTTGCGGCGTTCGAAGGAGAAGCGTTTGCATCTCAAAGAGTCACCTATGTGGCATCGGTTGATGAACAGATAGACGAATTGGAGAAGAATATTAACAGCTTTGCCGGAGTGAAGACTGAGATTGATAAGCTGAAAGGAGATATTGCGGAATATTGGCATGCCGGAACATTTAATGTGAATGCAGCCGCGAATGAGTCCTCCAACCGTGCCTTTGTAGAGAGAAGTCACGGCTTTGGCTCGGTGGATATATCCACAAACTTCGGGAATGATTACGGATTAAAGTATTATAAGTCTGCTGCGGCAAGCGCGAAAGAACAGTCGAAGAGTATCTTTGAGCGCTTTAAGGAATATCAGGGGAATGGCGGGAAAGACAGCTTGGACAAATTCCTAGCAGACAGGAATTACGATACAGACGCGGTAATCAATGACCCTATCTATTCCGGGCAAATCCGAATTATTCCATGCGATCAATTGGCCGATGCAACGGAATGGTTAAAAGAAAAAATTGGGAATGAAAGCATTAAACGTCCGGAACAGGTTCACCGGTATGAAGAAACTCTGAAAATGCTCCAGGACAGAATCAATGATAACAAAGGCAATACTTCGATTCCGCTGAGTAAGAAGGATGCAGAAAAGTTAGCGCAGTTAGCGAAAGAAGATAAGTTCAAGGCCGTTGATTTCGGAATCGAAGCACCGGATGTTCTTGATGCTGAAATGGTAATGAAGGAATCATTCAAAGCCGGGACTAATGCTGCCATTATAACGCTAGCATTGAAGGTTGGACCGGAAGTATACAAGGCGATAGATGTCCTTATTAAAAGTGGTGAAATTGAGAAGGAGCAGTTCAAACAAATCGGTTTTGCTGCGATGTCAGGTTCTGCAGAAGGATTTGTTCGAGGAAGCGTGGCTTCTGCGCTTACCACTTGCTGCCGGAGCGGAATTCTTGGTAGCGAATTGGCGAATATTTCCCCAAGCGTAATTTCCGCCGTAACGGTTATTACGATGAACGCAATCAAAAACTCTTATCAAGTCGTGCAGGGGAGGAAAAGTCGAACTGAACTATCGAATGATTTGGTTCGTGATGTATTCTTCAGTACCTCATCGCTTGCAGCAGGTTCCATCGGACAGGCGGTTATACCGGTTCCTGTGGTTGGCTACATGATTGGAAGCTTCGTAGGTTCGCTTGCAGGCTCATTTGTCTATAATGCAGGACAACATGCCTGCATGTCCTTCTGTACGGAAACCGGCATTACCATGTTCGGCTTGGTAGAGCAGGATTACCGGCTCCCAGAGGATATCATTAAGGATATTGGCATTGAAACATTTGAATACGAGAGCTTCGAGCCGGATTCTTTCGACGCGGAGTCGTTCCAATTTGATTCTTTTGACTATGATACTATTCAACCGGATAATCTTGGAATTAAATTCTTACGACGGGGTGTAATCGGCGTATCCAAGGTGGGATATACGGCGTAATCTTTGAAAAGAAAAGTGGATGAAATCTATTTTTGGCCGGGTATTAGTAGAGGAAATACTGATTGGAAATGGGGCGCTAAAGCAGAAGGAGTAAATTAAGATGGTCAAGCAGATTGTTCGGGATCCGCTGTTCCTGAGGCAGAAGTCCGAGCCGGCGACGGTGGTGGACAAGCAGGTCATCGTGGATCTGATGGATACGTTACGGGCGAATCAGGACCGGTGCGTCGGGATGGCGGCCAACATGATTGGCGTGAAGAAGCGGATTATTGTGGTGGCGATGGGGCCATTTATCGTTCCGATGGTTAATCCGGTAATCACGAAGCGGGCCGGGAAATACGAGACGGAGGAAGGCTGCCTCTCGCTGGATGGCGTGCGGCCGTGCACGCGGTATCAGGAGATTGAGGTGGATTATCTGGACCGGAATTTCGAGAAGCAGCACGGGGTGTATTCGGGGTTTGTGGCGCAGATTATTCAGCATGAGATTCAGCACTTCTCGGGAGAGCTGATCTGATGGAGGACTGGCATGGTTGCCGGCTTGGCCGGAGTGAGTCTGGACGAGGGGATTTTATTTTTGACCGAACGTGCCTGCACTTTCTGTGTCGTGGATGCCTAAGCAAGTGGTATCGCGTCCCGTCCGGACGTGAGCTCATGGAGAATGAGCAGGAGCGTATCGTGCGTGAGCTGATGGCGTGGATTGAGCGGCAGCTTGAAAATGATGCAGGAAATCATTCGCCGTAGAGAGAAATATGACCTGCATATGCGAGTTGAACGGTATGTATCGGTGGATGGGTCCGAGAAGGACAGCGAGTTAATAAGAAACTAATCACGAGGAGGAAAAACATTATGAGTAAGAAGTTAGTAGCGTATTTTTCTGCGTCCGGTGTGACCGCGAAGGTTGCTGAGACGCTGGCAGAGGCAATCGGTGCGGATATCTTTGAGATTGC
>CAVGMK010000185.1:0-4114 GCA_963630135.1 Oscillospiraceae bacterium | reverse complement strand
CATCAATATCCTGCCGTTCCATCAGATGGGCGCCGGAAAATGGAATCAGATTAGCCGTCCTTACGAGTTCGAGCACCTGGATCCGCCGAGCGCCGAGCACGTCAGCGAAGTCGCGGAGCAGTACCGCGGGTACGGCCTGGACGTCTGCGTTGGCGGCGAGGAACTGTAGCAGGCAGGCGTGAATTCATAGGGCGTGTCGGGACAGGAAATGGCGGAATGCCAAGCGAATTTCCGGAACGCCTGATACATCCCCGACACATAAGAGGTTATATCAATAGGGAAGAGCTCCAACCGGGGCTCTTCTTCACATAACCGGATTCTCCGGCCAGAAATAAATCCCATCCCACCCGGGTATCCGGTGGAACGGAATCTGCGTCAGTGCGTGCCGGGGCACTCGGGTGGATCGAATCTATTTTTGGCCGGAAATGGCGAAGTGAAACAGTGACAGAAAGGAAGCACAAGTATGGAATACAGAGAAATGCCGCATGGCGGCGAGCCCATCAGTGTGATTGGCATGGGCATGGGGAGCATCCATGAGAGTAGCCCGACGGAAATCGTCCGCGTACTGGATTCCGCTATTGAGCGCGGCGTCAACTATTTCGATATGGCCGCGTCCGAGGACATCGTGTATAGGTCGTACGGCGAGGCGTTCCGGGGACGACGGAATCAGGTGATGCTGCAGATGCATTTTGGCGCGGTGTTCGACGCGGACGGCAAATACGGCTGGTCGAAGGATTATGACACGATTCGGCGGAATTTCGAGCGCATCCTTGAGGAAACCGATGCGGAATATGCCGATGTGGGTATGGTGCACTGCGTGGATGACCCGAAGGATCTCGACAAAATTATGAATGGGAAGGTATTCGAATATATCACAGAAATGCGGAAGGGCGGTGTGGTTCGCCACCTCGGTATCTCTTCGCACACGCCGGAGACGGTGCTCCGTTTCCTGGATGCCGCCGACGCGGACATGGTGATGTTCAGCATCAATCCGGCGTACGATTACGAATTGGGTGATAGCTTGGGCGATGACGCCGCTGCCGTCGGTTCGACGGCTGAGCGCGAGAACCTGTACCGGACCTGCGCAGCGAAAGGCGTGGGCATCGTTGTCATGAAGCCCTTCTGCGGCGGCCGGATTCTCGACGCGCGCCTGTCCCCGCTGGGTATTGCGCTGACGCAGGAGCAGTGCCTCCAGTACGTGCTGGACAAGCCCGGCGTCTGTACGGCGGTCCCGGGGGTTCGCAATATGGCGGATTTGGATCGCGTGCTCGCCTATCTGGACGCGCCGGCGGAGGCGCGGGATTATTCGATTCTCCGCCATGGTATCGCCGGCATTGCACCGGGTCGCTGCTCCTATTGCGCTCACTGCCATCCGTGCCCTGCCGGAATCAACATCGCGCTGGTCAACAAATATTACGACCTCGCCATCCTAGGCGATGAGCTGGCGGCAGAGCATTATCGCCAGCTGGATAAGAACGCATCCGATTGCATCGCTTGCGGCCATTGTAACCGCCGATGCCCGTTCCATGTCTCTCCGCAGGAGAAGATGGCGGAGGTGCAGGCATATTTCGCTCACCACACACGTCCTTCCGGCCGTAGTGAATCAGCGGAATAATGGAGGAGGTAAAAATATATTTCGCCTGCCGTACACGCCCGGCCAGCCGCAGGAAATCGGCGGAATAGAGGGGCGTGTATTCTCGCAGAAGGGACACGTTCACCTTCCCACCCTTGAAGTGCGGTAGCAATCCACACGGCTTTACCGGCGCATAGGAGCGCTTCGTCTGCTCCCTCGGAAACGGGAGAAGAATCGAGTTAGTTTTTAGCAGAATCATGATATCGAGAGCGGGGCGGCTGAATTATTATGTAAGTACAGTTTCCGATATAAATATGACAATTGAGATAATCAGAAGGAGGACACACAAATGGGTCAGATTACAGTTGTAGGATGTGGAGTAATGGGAAGCCAGCTGGCGAATGCGTTCCTGAACGGTGGCAACGATGTCGTTATCGTTGACCTGAACAAGGCAGCCGCAGATCCGCTGATTGCGAAGGGTGCCGCTTACGCGCCGTCCATCGCAGAGGCGCCGGAGACGGATATTATCTTCGTGCTGATGCCGAACCACTCCATCGCCAGAAAGATTCTTTCCACTACCCCGAAGGAAAGACTCGAAGGTAAGATGCTCATCAACGGTACCACCTGTGGACCGACCGATGTTGCGGATATGGATGAGCTCACCAAGGAAATCGGCATGAAGTATCTGGAGATTAAGCTCGAGATGGCACCGGCTCAGGTAGGCCGTGACACCGGATACACGCTGCTGTCCGGTAGCAAGGAAGTATTCGATGCCGCAGAGAGCATGCTGCGTGAGCTGGGTGAGTACACTTACCTCGGCGAGAACGTGAAGGCTGCTTCCTGCATCGACATCGCGTTCCTGGATGCTTATTACGGATACCACACCGCCATTATCGAGGGTGCTTCTTTCCTGGCAAAGAACGATGTTAACCCGATTCTGCTCAAGGAGCCGCTGTTCAAGTCCATCGGCGTTGTAATGGAGACCAACTTCAACGTACTGGAAGCTGAGCTGGGCAATTACAACGGCAGCTTCCCGGATACCGCAGATTCCTGCGGCGGACCGGAGATGTGGATTGAGAGACGTGGTGAGGTCATGGTGAAGGATGCCATGAATGCTTGCGGCGTGAATACCATCTTCGCAGACTGGATGATCGAGAAGTTCGACGAAGTGATGGCGGACGGCTATGAGCATAAGAACATGGTAGCGCTGGCTTCGAAGATGATTGACCTGGATTCCATCAAGAAGTAGGATAAGCATTCTAAGCCAGAAACAATGCGGCATCGCACCAGCATTCGGCAGGAAATAACGAAAGCCGAAACGAAGAAGCGAAGCTGCCGGAAATAGTGAAATAGTGAAATTATGTAATCGTGGTATAGAGAAACAGAGCGGAAATTCAGAAGTACAATAATCCATAACTAATCTGCAAAGCGATAGTGATCGACGCTCTCCTATACAATAGGTTCTCCCGGGATGATGGTCCCGGGAGAATTTCTATATATGCGTGTTAAATAAAGCACAATATTTATAATTTTGGCGAGAATCCGGCGTGTATATCTGTAGTCAGGTAGTTTATAATGGCATTGTTTAATATTAAACGAAGTCGACACAAACGTTCTATTCCAAAGGGAGGCAACACGCATGAAGGAAGATTCTGAGAGAAATAAAGAAGTCAATTCGTGCCGAATGAATCCATACATCACGTGGGTTCCGATTATATTCGTTCTATTATTAGCAACATCCATGACCCTGTTCCCGGACGCGTTCGGAACCATCCTGTTCGACCTGCAGAAAATCGCGGTCGACGACCTGGGTATTCTAATGATGATTCTGGACCTGGTATGCATTATTATTGCCATCTACTGGGCCCTGTCCAAATACGGTCGCATCAAGCTAGGCGACCTGGAGAAGCCGAAATACAGCAACCTGTCCTGGGGCGGCATGATTTTCACCAGCACCATGGCAGCTGACCTCATCTACTGGGCGCTCTTCGAGTGGATCTATTACTACATGGATTCGCCGCTCGGCATTGACGCCGGGACCCGCACCGTGTCGCAGACCCGCGACATCGTGTCCGCGTATTCCCTGTTCCACTGGGGACCTCTCAATTGGATTTTCGCCATCCTTCCGGGCGCCATCTACGCTTTCATGATCTACGTGAAGAAGCGGTCCAAAGAAAATATCTCCGAGGCCTGCCGTCCCGTGCTCGGCAAGCGGGTCGATGGCTGGGTGGGCACACTGATTGACATCCTGTGTGTCGTAGCCAACTTCATGTGCTGCTCCATCTGGCTCCGCGTCGGCGTGCCGATTATGGCATCCCTTGCATCCTCCGTATTCGGCGTTCCGGATACGACGATGACGCAGATTGCCATCCTGATTATCATCTGGCTAATCTACACGGTCGTAACCGTCATCGGCATGAAGGCCATCAAGGTCATCTCCGATATCGGCATGTACCTGTACATCGCGATTCTGGCCATCTTCTTCCTGTTCGGCCCGATTCGCTACATCGTGGAATCTTCGTACACATCCATCGGCTACGT
>CAVGMK010000184.1:0-4132 GCA_963630135.1 Oscillospiraceae bacterium | reverse complement strand
CGCCAGGACCTGCCCGCATTTCCGAAGCCGCCCTGCTGCCCGAAGCTGTTCGAATTCCCGCCATTTGCCGAATAGCCGTAGCCGTTCGAATTTCCGTTGCTTGCCGAATAGCCATAGCTGCCGGAATTCGCATCGCTCGCCGAATAGCCATAGCTGCCGGCGTTACCGGTGCTTCCGCTATTTGCCGTGTATCCGTTGCTGCCGGAATTCACCTCATCCGCCGAATAACCGTAGTTATTGGAGCTACCGGTACTTCCGTTACTTCCGGCACTGGAGTAACCGTAGTTACTATTGCTTCCACCGTTTGCCGAAGCCCCGTAACTTCCGGCCTGTCCATAGCCATTCGAGCCATTCGCTTGCGCTTGCGCATTTGCGTAATTCTCTGCCTGCTCGGCGCGTTTGCTCTGTTCCTTATATTCCTTATCGTCCGGATTGATTAGCACGAAATCCACATCGTGAATCATGCGGTCGTCGTTCGGATCGAAGGAATTATTGTTGTCATTATAATTCATATCTTCCTCTTTTCTCGTGAGCCTGTACCAGGTTGTCTGATTTTCTTATACCTTTCGGTTGCTTTAACTATAAGGAAATTCCTTTAAAAATCACTTAAAACCACGTAAAGGTTTCAAGGAGTATCCCGTCGATTTAATCACGTGGCCTTCATATTAAACACACGAAGTATGATATAATGAAACCCTGTTAGGAGCCGAATACTGGACTCCGGACTAAATTTTCAAGCCAAATTTGCACAGGGCGACGCCGCTATAACGTGCGGGAGAGCACTTGTTACGCCTACATAGCATACCGCGTACGAGCGCAGACCGCAGCCACATAGCGATGTCGGAGCAGCACATCGTGCCGCGGAACCGTGCAGCGATACTGAGGCGACGCCGCACACGGCAGCGTATACAGAAGGGATAGGGATACGTGGAATTACGGAAAGCATCATTATCAGGCATATCAAGGAAGATCGTGACCGCTATGGTTCTCGTGGTTGTCATGGTCTTTTCGTGTGCTTCCGTCTATGCCGTGCAGCAGCCGTCCAAAGTATCGTCCAACCACCCGTTCTACGGCATTGACGTGTCCCTGTGGCAAGGAACCATCGATTGGAAGAAGGTTAAGAAGGCCGGGGCGGATTATGCTTTCATCCGGGCGGGTGCGACGAGCCAAGATTCTTTTACCCTGATTGAAGATAAGAAATACGAACGCAACATGAAGGAAGCGGCGGAAGCCGGCGTTGCCCGCGGCGTGTACTGGTACTCGCAGGCGACCACCACGGAGGAAGCCGTGCGTGAGGCGAAGGAAGTCTGTAAGTACGCCGAGGGTCAGAACCTGGAGCTCCCAATCGTCATGGATATGGAGTTCTCAGGCGGGCGGCTGGACGCGGCTTATTCCGGCTGGATTGCGGACGGCGGCGCATCGAACGCCGGCGAGCAGCTGACGAAGATTGCCGAAGCCTTCCTCAATTACTGCAGGGATCAGGGATACACCACCTGCCTGTACGTCTCCAAGAGCCTGGCGTCCAAGACGTCCGGCGTCAACGCGACGAAGCTGGTGAACGACGGCCACGAGCTGTGGATTGCGCAATACAACGAAGACAACACCTCGAAGGAGGATTACACCTACTGGCAGTACAGCAGTGACGATCACATCAGCGGCATCAAGGGCCGGGTGGATTCCAACTACATGTACATCCCGAAGAATAAAGACACGGACGGCAACAAGAAGCTGTCCGCCACGCTGGAATATTCCACCGTGAAGTACACCGGCAGCGCTGTCGAACCGGAGGTCACCGTCAAAGACGGCGTCACCACCCTGACGGAGAACGTCGATTACACGATTATCTACGCGCGTAACGTCTCCAAAGGCACCGCCTATGCCATCGTCAAGGGCAAGGGCGACTACCGCGGATACACCGAGTGCGTCCCATTCACCGTGGGCAGCGAGAATAAGGAAGTCACCGTGAAGGAAGATCAGGTTACGGACGTGGTCACCACGGAGCAGGATGGCACGACGAAGGTGAAGTTCACCGCCGCTGAGAGCTCGTCCGGCAATTACCGCATCTACTACCGCGACTCCGACGACGAGGAGTGGCAGTCCATGGACACCAACAAGACGGAAGCCATCATCGAGGGAACGCCGTCTCAGGTGAAGGTTTCTACGGTAAAAGAAAATAAAGTGGTTGCCACAGCGACCGCCAAGAATGACAATAAGGCCGCGATTATCGATAAGACTGTCCGCAATGACACGAAGGTATCCGGCAAACAGAAGGAGAAGAGCGAACTTGTCCGTCTGATTGACAAGGAGGTAAGCAGCGATGTCACCACAAGTTCCGGAAAGAACTAGTCTGCGCGCTCGCTTCTCGAATATTCGAACGAAGATAGCAGAACACTCCAGGTGGCGACGCCTGTCCCGCAAAGCGAAGATTGTAATAGCGATGCTGGTATTCCTGGTGTTTCTGCTATTTCTATTGAATGCGACACTGAACCGCTATAACGGCTACAATATCCTGCTTCTCGACCGGTACGTCACCTTCGACATGCCGGAGACGAATACCATCACCGAGAAGCAATGGAAGAAGCTGGTCAAATCCGCGGAAGTGAAGAAGTATCCGGAAGCGCAGCTCAATCGGGAGATCACCTACATCACGAATCAATATAAGAAGAGAATCAAAGAATATGGCCTGACCTACGACGAATATCTCGAGGAGTCCGACCTGACCGAAGAAGAATTCAATAACCAGATTGAAGATCTGGCGAAGCAGAACGTCAAAGAGAAGCTGATACTGCACTCCATCTCCCGTGAGAAGGATATCTATGTCTCCGACAGCGAGATGAAGGAAGCAAAGCAGCAGCTGATGAAAGACCGCGGCGTCACCAGCGATCAGGAATACGAGAAGCTGACCGGCGAGAGCGTAGACAAGCATGCAGAGGAAATCGACCTCGAGTCGAAGCTCCTGTACAGCAAGATTGTCACCAGCTAGGTTCCATCGCTTCCTGCCGACGTAACGACATCTCGGGAAGGTGAGCGCAATCCATCGGATTTGCTGTATGGATTGTTTCGGCATCCGCTTATGTTCGGTAGCATCGGTTAACGAAGTTGCAGGGTGGGCATGTAACAGACATCATAAAATCCGACCAAATGCGCATATTGGCATGTGCACCTGGTCGGATTTTTTAATTTCTATAATTTGAATTTACGTCAAGCCACGCGTAATTCGAATGTATATCGCGTCACGAGTATGCAAGTACGAGTAGAATGCACGATTCGCTCTGCCCTGGTCAGAAGTTTGCGAGGTCGCAAACCTGTTTTTAGCCGGGAATGGAAAGAATGCAGGTTTCCGCAAATCCTGCATTCTTTGTTCTTATATTCTTATTCTGTCTAGTTATTCTCCGAGTTCGATTTCTTTTTTCCGAACACGCCGGCATTCAGCGCTGCCGGGAGGAAAATACTCAGCAGAATCAGCGCGCAGCCCACCAGGCCGATGGCGCTGAAGCTCTCGTCCAGGAAGATGATGCCCAGAACCATGGCGGCAATCGGGTTGGTCGCCGTGTACAGGCCGGTCCGCTCCGGCGTCGTGTACTTCTGGCCCACCGGCTGCACCGTGAAGCCAATCGCGCCGCAGACCAGCGCCAGGTAGAGGATGGCGCCCCATTCCGCCGGCGCCGTCGGGATGGTGAAGTCCTCGAAGAGGAACGCCGCAATCATGCTGAAGAACCCGATAAAGAAGATGTGACAGATCCCGATAATCAGCGCATCGTCTTTCGCTGTGACCACGTCCATGGTCACCACCGTCAGCGCGTAGCAGCACGCGCCGCAGAATACCAGCAGCTCGCCCGTGGTGAAGTTGAGCCCGCCGTCCTTCAGCGTCAGACACGCGATGCCGACCATGGCAATCGCCGCGCAGATGATGTCCATGCCCTTCGGCAGCCGCCGGTAGACCACCGCCGCGATAATCGGCACAACCGCCACCGCCGAATTCTCAATAAAAGCCGTCGTCGACGAAGACGTCGTCTGCAGCCCCAGTAGCTCGAACGCCATGCAGAAGAAGTACAGCAGCCCGCCAATCGCGCTGTGCCAGAGCTCCTTCTTCGTCGTCTTCTTGAGATGCTTGTGGAAAATCAGCGCCACA
>CAVGMK010000183.1:0-4153 GCA_963630135.1 Oscillospiraceae bacterium | reverse complement strand
GACGTCGACTGTACCCGTGCATTTTCGGCTCCGCTCTCAAGATGCAGGGCCTCGAATTCCTCGCCACCTGCCTGGACCGCTACACCCGCGAGCCGGCCTATGACGAGACCTTCGGCGCACGGGTCTTCAAGGTGAGTCGGGACGAACGGGGGGAGAGACTTGCTTTTATCCGGCTAACAGGAGGCCGATTAGCGGTCAAAACAACACTTCACGGCACAGACGCGTCCGGGGAAGCATGGGAAGAGAAGGTGAATCAGATTCGGTTCTATTCCGGCATGCGCTACCGCTCGGCGGATGAGGCGGAGGCCGGCATGGTCTGCGCGGTGACAGGGCTCAGCAAGGTGATTCCGGGCGATGCGCTGGGGAGCGCCAGCGCGGATTCGGGCGAGCTGTTAGAGCCGTTCATGACATATAATGTAGAGATTCCCGAGGGAATGGACATGCACACGGTGCTTCGGCATTTCCGGGAGCTGGGGGAGGAAGACCCGAAGCTCCACGTCAGCTGGGATGCGGAGAACGGACAGATTCGGATTCGGCTGATGGGGCAGATTCAGCTGGAGGTGCTTCGCACGATGATTGAGGAGCGCTATGGGTACACGGTGGAATTCGGTACCGGTAAGCTCATCTATCTGGAGACCATTGAGGATATGGTGGAAGGCGTGGGGCATTTCGAGCCGCTTCGCCACTACGCGGAGGTGCACCTGATCCTCGAACCGGGCGAGCGCGGGAGCGGCATCGTGTACAACAGCACGGTGTCGGAAGACATATTGCTCCGGAACTGGCAGCGACTGATTCTCGGGAACCTGGAACAGAAGGAACACCGGGGCGTGCTGATTGGCGCGCCGCTGACTGACGTCAAGATTACGCTGGCCGCGGGCAAGGCACACGAGAAGCATACCAGCGGCGGAGATTTCCGCGAGGCGTCCTACCGGGCGGTACGAAACGGCCTGATGAAGGCAAAGTCTGTCCTCTTAGAGCCGTGGTTCTCCTTCCGAATCGAGCTTCCGGCAACCTATGTGGGCCGGGCGATGATGGATATTCAGCAGATGGGCGGCCGGCTCGGTGACCTCGAACAGCAGGGAGACCGCTCCGTGATTCCGGGTGAGGCGCCGGCGGCAGGACTTCTGGATTACCCGCTGACGCTGGCGGGCTATACCGGCGGCCAGGGCCGAATCACCTGCATGCTCAAGGGATATGATGTCTGCCACAACCCGGAAGAAGTGCTGGCAGCCTATGATTACAACCCGGAGCGGGATCTTGAGAACCCGGCGGATTCGGTCTTCGTCTCTCACGGTAGCAGCAATATTGTGCCGTGGAATGAGGTAGCGGAGCACATGCACCTGCCGAGTGCGCTCCGAAGCAATGCGCCGGAGGAGAGCGTGACGGAGACGCGGCGTCGGAATTTGCGGCAGGCGCTGGCCTCGGATGAAGAGCTTCGCGCCATCTTCGAACGTACCTACGGGAAGAAGGAACGGACACTTCATCACGGCCCGACGAAACGGAAGACGAGGGCAGACCTCCTCTCACCGGACTCCATGACATCTCCGGAATCCAGGGCACGCAATGAGGAAATCCGGCAGAAGCATCTTCAGAAGAAGGGCGAACCGGCGGAGCGGAAACCGGATCTCCTGATTGTCGATGGATACAATCTCATCAACTGCTCCACGGAGCTTCGGGAGCTGGCGAGTAGCAACCTGGGTGCCGCGCGGGAACAGTTGGTGAACCAGCTGGTTAACTACCGGGGATATATGAACTGCGAGTTGACAGTGGTGTTCGACGCGTACCTGGTGCCGTATGGCGTGGGATCGAGCGAAGAGCAGCTGGGTGTCCGGGTGGTCTTCACCCGCTCGGAGGAACCGGCGGATATCTATATCGGAAAGCTGGTGGACGAAGAAGGCGGTAGACGTTCGGTACGAGTCGTATCCTCGGACGCTTTGGTCCAGCAGAACGCACTGGGTCACAACGCCGCCAGAATCTCTTCTCGGGAATTTCTGGAGGAGATGGCTGCGGTGGAGCAGGAAATCCGGAAGGTGCTGGAAGAACTGTAGGAGTTATAAGAATAGAAACGAGAAACGATGCAGAAATTGAAGAACCTCAAGCAGAAACTGAATAACTTCAAATGGAAGAACTTCAAATTAAAGAAGCCGGGGAAACGGGCCCTGTCCATCATCCTGGCGGTAGAGCTCTGTCTCTGTGCGGCCTGTTCCTATGAAATTCTGCGAACTGTCTACATACAGCAGCAGAACGTCAAGCTGGCAGCGACTGCCTCGGAGATTGCCGGAACCCTTGTGAACGAGAGCTTCGTCACAAGAATTAAGAATACCATCAAGAAGGCAAAGAAATACGGAATCAACGAGATTGAAGAAGCTTATATCAAGCGAATCCAGACCAAGGCGAAGAACCTGGAATATGTTGCCGCGACGAGGAGTACGAACATCGAATCCTCGAAGGTCTACAAGGTGGTACAGGGGGCTTATTCCTGGAGCGGTTCGAAGCTGTCCCGTTCCCGCGGCACGGTGACCGGCCCGAACGGCAAAGAGACCTACTACAACCTGAACATGTCCGGCGTGGTGAATACCATGCGGCGAATGGGCAACTATGACGCCTACTGGGTTCGCAGCGACGGCTGCAAGATGCTGGGTAACTACGTGATGATTGCGGCGAACCTGAGCAAGCATCCGCGGGGTTCCATCGTGAAGACGAGCGTCGGCCTCGCCATTGTGTGCGACACCGGTGGTTTTGCGAAGAACAACCCGAACCAGGTGGATATTGCGACGAATTGGTAAGCGCTGCTTGGCAAACGTTACATGGCGGTTCAATGATTTCATGGCGTAATCGGGGATGCCATTGAAGTGGCGGGAACCACCGGACGAAGTTCGCTGGATCATGTGATTAGGCGAAGGGAATAGAGTCCGCGTCTTCGATAGAATGACAAGCGATACATAAACGATATGGATACTATAGATATGATAGGTTGAAAACCATAGGAAAGGGATAGTAATGAATGAAAATAAAGACAACTTGCAGGATACAAGGCAGCCTGCGTTAGATTACATGGAGAACGCCAACTTCCGCGAACTCTACCATCGGTACCAGTACATCCGGTGCCCGGAAGATATTTCGGCGCTGCGGGAAGCGCTGGACATGCCGGAGAATGCGGATGGTATCCTGACGTACTGTTACATCGAGGAAGGCCGCGGCCTCAGCTTCTACATCCTGAGCGGTGCGCATTACGAAGACGGGAAGCTGGAACTGGGCCAGGACCTCAGCAGTGAGATGGCTCGTGTCCGCTATAGCGACGTGTGGACGAAGGATTATCTGGATCAGGATAAGCTGGATGTGGATTTCGCACCATATGAGCCTGCCATGGAGCGCGTCCGCGAGCAGTTCGAGACGAAGGATGAAGCGCGGCAGGTAATCTACGACTGGGAACTGATCGACGGCAACCGGAATGTGGAATGCCCGGAATACGTCAGCGCCGTGGTTCAGAAGGAAGGCATCTACCCGGAGTACGTATGGGTGAAGTGCACCGGTTTCACCGATGCGGAGCTCTACGGCGAACTTCTGGAACCGCCGAAACAGAATTTCGGCCTTCAGGCGAATGATGCGCTGACCTTCCAAATCGTTGAAGCGGAAGGGAAAATCTATCTCATCTGGTCGGCGCAGGAATAGCGGCGAGCGAAGCGTCGCTTATCAAGAACTAACACGCTTTACCAGATGAAGGACAACTGATAGGGCATGGCTTCCGGATGTAAATTTAATGGAAACACATGATGAAAAAAGCGATTGCGGCTTGCCGCAATCGCCTTTTTCGCGTCCGTTATCACTGCCCGATGGACACGTGGGTTATTGATTCAAATGGTACAGAATATTGTTAGAATTCTTTATTAAGGCCCTTCTGACTACTGTTTGACTCCTGCGGATTGAAGAATCTCTGCGACTTCATGTTCAGGCATTTCCGCAAGCTTAGCAATCTCTGCAATGGACAATCCGTTACGCTGTAAGCTGGCAATCAATGTTGACTTTGCTTTCGCTTCACCTTTCGCCATGCCTCTTTCTTCGCCTTCAGCGAGCCCTTCTGCACGACCTTCTACTCGGCCTTCTTCCCTGCCCTCTACGAACATCTCCTTATATTTCTCCGCGAGCGTCATAT
>CAVGMK010000182.1:0-4181 GCA_963630135.1 Oscillospiraceae bacterium | reverse complement strand
ATCAAGGTAACCTATCCATATGATTTGCAGCTCGCAGAGACGCTGCTGGGAGGAAATGAATAGTGTTAAATACAGTATACAGATTGGTCGCACCGAGACGGATTGAGTCCGAGTTCTCGGATGTCGACGTGACGGACAATCAGATTCTGGTACGTCCGACACACTTATCCATATGTAATGCGGATCAGCGTTATTTCCAAGGCACGCGGCCACCGCATGTACTCAAGAAGAAGTTGCCGATGGCATTGATTCACGAGGCAATCGGCAAGGTCATCTATGACCCGACCGGTACCTATGAGCCAGGTCAGAAGGTCGCACTGGTACCGAATACACCGGTGGAGAAAGATGATGTCATCGCGGAGAATTACCTGAGAAGCAGCAAGTTCCGTGGCAGCGGATTTGACGGCTTCATGCAGGATATTGTGCCGATGAGACCGGACCGCGTGGTACCGGTTCCGGATGGAATCGATGACCGTGTAGCAGCGTTCACCGAGCTGGTATCCGTCAGCTATCATGCGATTGACCGCTTCGAACGGAAGGCGCATAGCAGAAGAAACGTCTTCGGTGTGTGGGGAGACGGCAACCTGTCGTTCATCACCTCACTTCTCCTGAAGAAACGATTCCCGGAGAGCAAGGTGTATATCTTCGGTAAGCATGAAGATAAGATGGAAGATTTCGTCTTTGCCGATGGAACCTACTTCATCGACGATATTCCGGAAGACCTTCGGATTGACCACGGCTTCGAGTGCGTGGGCAAGGCCGGATCCGGTGCATCCATCAATCAGATTATCGACTATATCAATCCGGAAGGCTGCATTGCCGCCCTTGGTGTATCCGAGGATCCGGTACCGATTAACACCCGCATGATTCTGGAGAAGGGACTGACGCTGTACGGTACCAGCCGCAGCAGCACGGAAGACTTCCGCCATCTGCTGGCCTTCTACCAGGAGCACCCAGATGTGGTGGAATACCTGTCCCGCATCATCGGCGAGGTGGTGGAAGTTCGCACCATTAAGGATATGACGCATGCCTTCGATGCGGACATCCAGAAGCATGGTGGCAAGACCATCATGGTGTGGAAGAAATAGCAGAAGAAAAATAATATCGAACCTATTCGTAGAAATTATTCATAAGAACTATTCGGAAGAAATAGATATATAACTCACATATACATATATACAGATTGCATGTAGGTGGATATGCGACAGAGTACGAATAAGACGAAGATGTTCTCCCTGGCCAAGCCGACGAAGAACATCTTCACTGAGAAGAATATAGCAGAGAAAAGAGGAATTCTGAATGTCACCCAAGGTGTCTATCATCATCCCTGCGTACAACGCGGAGAAGACCATTGCACGAATGCTGGATGCGGTTCGTGCACAGACCTTTGAGAATTATGAGGTTATTGTAATTGATGACGGTTCCACGGACGGGACCCGTAATATATTAGAGGAGTATGCTCAGACGGATAGCCGCATTCGCGTCTTCCATCAGGAGAATGCGGGCGTCAGCGCTGCAAGAAACCGTGGTCTAGATGAAGCTACCGGCGACTACGTGCTCTTCTACGACGCCGACGATACCGTACCGGAGAACGCTGTTCATGATATGTATTTCGCGGCCAGAGAACATCTGGCCGACCTGGTTATCGGAAGACATTCCGTGCAGCTCATGAATGAGGTCTATGAGGCGAAATCCTCTGCTCAATTATCCAGACTGGCGGACATCCCGAAGAACCATCCGGCACTCTGCCGCAATTTCTCTCTGTGTAATAAGATGTTCCGTCTGGCTGTGATTGAGAAGCACGATCTCCGCTTCGGAGATACGAAGCACGCAGAAGATGGACTGTTCCTCTTTGAATTCATCCGAGTAGCAGATAAGCTGTCCGGATGCCCGGCTCATGTATATGATTACATCAGACCAACGCTCTGGGAGGAGCACTCCCTGAGCCAGCAGATAAGTAGTGCATCTTTCCAGGATGCAAAGAAGAATATTCTGGCAATTGCTGAGATTCTGGATGAAGAGGCGAAGGATGCAATAGACGAGATTAATCGCTCGGATGCGACGCAGGCAGCGAAGGATGAGACCTTCTACCAATGGCGGCGGATGCAATCATCGCTGTGGAAGCGATTTGCGCAGACGACAATCCTGAATGAATATTACCGCAGGATGTGGAATGGCGACGAAGAGTTATATCCACTTCTTCAGACATCGCTGAAAGAATGCAAGAAGAATATGTTTCCGTCTCACTGGAATGGGATTCTCAAGGATAATCCAGATTTGCAACTTGATGCGGGACTTCTAGGCCCGGACGAATTGGCAGAGCATCCGCTCCTGTCCGTGCTGATTACAGCGGAGCTACCGAAAGAATCCGTAGGCAGGATGATGAAGACCTACTACAATCAGAGCTATGTCTCCTTCGAATTCATCATCGATGATTCGCTGGCGGAAGCAATTCCATCTGAATACCGGAATCGCCGGAACGTACGACTTCTGCCACACAGCGCCCTTTCGAAATGGAAGAAGCGAGCTCTTCAGGAAGCACACGGTATCGATTGCGTGATTGTGCAGGAACCGATATTCCCTGGAACACGCACTATCCAGCAGATGCTGGCAGTCATGGTACAGGATGAGCACCTATTCGTGACGGCGCCTGTTTGTCGCATGCAGGACAGACGATACCCCGAACTGAAGACGCAATCCACGGCTTTCGTTAATGAGTTCGCCGTGGTGCACAAGGTGACGAAATATAACCGTTTAGATGCACTGTGGAGCAATAAGATATTCAATATTAAGGCACTCCTGGCGAAGAAGCGCCTGTTCGAGAAGGATGCGACGAAAGATATCATTCGCTTATACCGAACAGTGAAACACGAGAAGTTCACTGAGAATGCTTTCCTAACAGAGCAGCTGACCGATGCGGATATCTTGAAGAGGGTACATAGCCTTCGGGTACGCCTTCTCTATTCTTACAAACGGCATCAGGATGAGAAACGTCTAGCACGAATTGAGAAAGAGAACACCGAGACGGAAGCCTTGTCCTTCCGCCTGCGTAAGTGGCGTAACCGTCACTTGCGAAACGGCTATAAGATGTTGACGCTGAAGATTATCTTCCCGCTGTATTACAAGTGGAATGCAAGGAAACCGATTCAGAAGAACAAAGTGCTGTTCATCGTGAACCGGAAACCGACGCTACCGAATTCCATGACCTACATCCACGGTCTTCTGGAGCAGTCCGGCAAATTCGATATTCACGACAAGTTCCTGCTGAACCTGTCGCTTCGGTATCGTCAGAAGTTCAGAGTAGATCTGGAACTGATCAAAGACCTGGCTACTGCAAACTACGTCTTCCTCGACGAGGCAACGGTAACGACCTGCGGCATTCATAAGCGTCCGGAGACCAAGATTGTCCAGCTCTGGCACGGATGCGGGGCTTTCAAGAAGTTCGGTTTCAGCACGGCGGACAAGCTCTTCGGCGGCGATGCGAAGGAGCAGCTTCGCTTCCCGATGTACCGCAACTTCGACATTGTATGTGTCAGCAGTCCGGAAGTCGTGTGGGCTTATGAAGAGGCAATGCTTCTCAAGGGCGAGGGAAATGTCAAGCCGGTTGGTGTCAGCCGGACGGATGTCTTCTTCCAGCCGGAATACATCGAAGCAGCCCGTGAGCGTGTGGAGGCAGCAATTCCTGCAGCCAGGGATAAAAAAATAATTCTCTATGCCCCAACATTCCGAGGCAAAGTGGCGGAAGCGTATGGCCCAGATCACTTCGATTACGATATGCTATATGAAGCGCTGGGGCAGGAATATATCATCCTCATCAAGCACCATCCGCTGGTGAAGAAGCTTCCGGAGATTCCGCTGGAATATCGAGACTCCTTCGTCTACGATGTATCGCATTCGATGGAAATAGAGGATCTCATCTGTGTATCGGACATCTGTATCTCGGATTACTCATCCCTGATATTCGAATACTCGCTCTTCGAGAAGCCAATTATCCTGTTCGCCTATGACCTGGATGTGTATTTCGACTGGCGAGGCTTCTATTACGATTACTACGAGATGGCACCGGGGCCGGTGCTAATCAGCACCGAAGAGATTATCGACTATATCCAGAATCTGGATACGAAGTTCGATAAGGATAAAATGCGCGCTTTCCGGGAGAAGTTCATGCGTTCCTGTGATGG
>CAVGMK010000181.1:0-4211 GCA_963630135.1 Oscillospiraceae bacterium | reverse complement strand
ACTTTTTCAGCATCGCCGGATCGTATTCCTCTTCGCCCTCCTCGCAGACCAGCATCAGCGTTGGCACCTCGGCATCAAATTCCGGCGTCTGCAGCGTATCCTGGATAAAAGTAGTCTTGCCCCCGCCCAGGAACCCGGTGAAAAGATAGACCGGAATCTCCCGAGCCTGGCGTTCTTCTAGTCTTACTGCCATCTTATCTATTGATCTCCTCTATCGTCTAATGTTCAATATTCTTCAACGTTCGTTGGTTGCTATCTGATAGAAAAGCTACAGACCGAACAGTTCCTTAATCTGATCCTGTACCAGGCCGACACCAATGACGCAGACCATGCCGGTCGTCTCCGCGTCGCCCTCACGAACTTCCGGTTCTCCCGGTACGTAGTCGAACTGATACCACTTGCCGTCAGTGCCTTCCACGATACCTTTGGCGCGGAGTACCATACCGTACTTCTTCTCGTCTTCGATCTCATCCAGTGCATTCTCCAGCTGCTCTCTGGTGTATTTGTGGGCGGTCATGACGCCGAACTCATCGAATACCTCGTCTGCCGCATGGCCGTGGCCATGGTGATGGTGGTGGTGATGATGATGGCCACAGCCGCAGCCGCACTCGTCATCATCGTGGTGATGATGCTCATGCTCTTCATCTTCATCATGGTCGTGATGGTGGCAGCACTCGTGTTCCTCTTCCTCCTCATCGTGATGGTGGTGATGGCCGCAGCACTCATGCTCCTCTTCCTCATCATGGTCGTGGTGGTGGCAGCATCCGTGTTCGTGTTCTTCGCCGTCTTCTTCATCGTGATGATGATGGTGGTGGCCACAGCACTCATGCTCTTCATCCTCATCGTGGTCATGATGGTGACAGCATCCGTGCTCGTGCTCTTCGCCGTCTTCCTCGTCGTGATGATGATGGTGGTGGCCACAGCACTCATGTTCCTCTTCATCCTCGTCATCGTGATGGTGATGATGATGCTCGGCTTCGTGCTCCGCCTGTTCTCTGTAGGCCTCTTCTCTCAGATGCTCCAGCTCTGCCGAAAGCGTCTTCTTCTGCTCCATCGTCTCCAGGATCTTCGCACCGCTGATGTCCTTCCAGTCCGTCGTCACAATCGTCGCTTCCGTGTTGTGCTCCCGAAGCAGTGCAATAACCTGATCAATCTTCTCCTGCGACAGTCCCTGTACGTGGCTCAGGATAATGGAGCTGGCATGCTCTACCTGGTTCACGTAGAACTCGCCAAAATTCTTCATGTAGATCTTCGCCTTCTTCGCGTCGATAACGGTGGTGAAACCGTTCAGCTGAATCTCCTCATTCTTCAGATCCTGCACCGCAATGATAACATCGGACAGCTTGCCGACGCCGGACGGCTCAATCAGGATGCGGTCCGGATGGTACTGCTCGATAACCTCGTTCAGCGCCTTGCCGAAGTCGCCCACCAGCGTGCAGCAGATGCAGCCGGCGTTCATCTGGTTAATCTGAATTCCGGTGTTCTTCAAGAACCCCTTGTCCACGCCAATCTCACCGAACTCGTTCTCAATCAGCACAATCTTCTCGTCTCCGTACGCTTCCTCAATCAGCTTGCGAATCAATGTGGTCTTGCCTGCGCCCAGGAAACCGGAGAAAATATCTACCTTCGTCATTTGTCTATCCCCTTCTTTCTTCAGTGCTACGAAGTGTATTTCGTGTGTTGCGTATATCGCTACGCATATTGTCAAATGTATTGGTTAGGCCAGCATATCGAACTTATGCTCGCCAAATTGCACACACATATGCAATTTATTATAGCACGTTTCAACGGTTTGTCCAATCTAACACCGAATCTACACAGACCGCTTGCCTTATACTCTCCGTAGGCTTCCTTCGCCATAAGCAAATCGCACTCATCCTCGGAATAATGTCACCACAAGAACGACATTATTCCGAGGATGATTGATATTATTCCGAGAACTAAGTATAATATGTACATACATGAAATTGCCACCCCTATCCAGACTCGGCCCAGATCGATTCGAGCACGGAAGACGCTGCCTTTCCGGCAATCCACTATAACAATCCACAGGGAGGTATCCCACTATGACGAACAAGACAAGAATGATTTCCGCAAGAGATGCGGCATTGTGCTGGAACATAAGCGAACGTCGGGTTACGGCCCTCTGCAGGAGCGGTCAGATTGCCGGCGCAAGGAAAGAGCATAACCGCTGGGTGATTCCCGCAGATGCACCGAAGCCGGTGGACCACCGCATTAAGACCGGCGCCTTCCGCAAGACGAGTCGCGCGGCGGAGCGCCCTCTGCCTATCGGCGTGTCCAACTACTGCCTTGCTTCCTCGGAATATTATTACATCGACAAGACGATGATGATTAAGGATTTCATCGACGAACGACCGATGGTAACACTGTTCACCCGGCCTCGCCGCTTCGGCAAGACACTGAACATGGATATGCTTCGCACCTACTTCGAGAAGAGCGATGAGGATACTTCTGTCTATTTCCGGGATAAGAAAATCTGGGCCTGTGGCGAGAAATACCGGGAGTACCAGGGCAAATACCCGGTGATTTTCCTCACCTTCAAAGATGTGAAGTTCAACACCTGGGAAGAGACGTTCGCTGCCATCCGGGATATTTTCGCCAAAGAAGCACGGCGTCACCAGGAACTACAGGGTAGCGACAAGTGCGATGAATACAGCAAGAAGACTTATGACCGGCTAGCCGGCAGCAAAGCCGATGAAGTGGAGCTGGCTTCCGCACTGCTGGATTTGTCCGCGATGCTTCACCGGCATTACGGTGTCGCGCCCATTATTATCATCGATGAATATGACACGCCGATTCAGCAGGGATACCAGAAGAACTATTATGACCAGGTGATTCTGTTCATGCGGAATCTCTTCTCCGGCGGGTTCAAGGACAATCCGCATCTATCCTTCGGCTTTCTCACCGGAATTCTTCGGGTGGCCAAGGAAAGTATTTTTAGCGGAATGAACAATCTGTCCATCAGCTCTGTTTTGGACAACAAATACAGCTCGTATTTCGGTTTCACCGCAGATGAAGTGAAGGAAATGGCAGAATATTATGATGCCGCCGACAAATTCGACGAAATCTGTCAGTGGTATGATGGCTATCGCTTCGGAAAGACGGATATTTTCAATCCGTGGTCTGTTGTCAACTACTTCAGCAACGAATGTGAACCACGGCCTTTCTGGGTGTCCACCGGCAGCAATGATATTATCGGCGAAATCCTGGCACAAGCGGACGAGGAAATCTACCACCGACTTACTTCACTGCTGAACGGCGAGACCTTCACCACCTTCATCGATACAGGAGTAATCTATCCGCAAATTCGAAGTAATCCGTCCACCATCTACAGCTTCCTGCTGGTGACCGGATACTTGAAGGCAGTGAAAACGACGCCTTCTTTCAGCGGTGACTTTATGTGCGAGGTCTCCCTGCCGAACCGGGAAATCTCTCTCGTGTACAACAAGGAAATTCTGGGACGTCTGGAATACTTGATTGCTCCCGCTACGGCGATTTCCATCCAAGAGGCTATCTTCTCCGGAGACAACGCTCGCCTGAAAACTCAAATCCAGACGCTCCTATTACAATCCGTTAGTTCATTTGATACAGCAGGAGAGAATTTCTATCATGGCTTCATGTTGGGCCTGTGCGCACTGCTCGGCGGCACATTCCTCACATCCAATCGGGAATCCGGCGATGGACGATATGATATTCAATTGAAGCCGCTTCGAAGTAATCTCCCTGGCATCCTGATTGAACTGAAGGCGGAGAAGAATTGCAGCGGTGAGAAGCTGAAGAAGCTGGCCGAATCTGCCCTGCAACAGATTAAAGATAAGAAATATGAGACGGAACTGGTGGCCGCCGGCGTAAAGACCATCTACAAATACGGCGTGGCCTTCAGCGGCAAGAACGTCGAGGTGACGGTGGAAGGGTAACGTGTCCCCTTCCACCGTAATAATCACTTCTCATAAATATCCCGCCGATGACCCACGGATAATGCAAGAATAATGAGTTTCTCATCGTTGATTTGACATATTAATCGATAATCACCAATTCGATACCGCCACTGGCCAGACCTGTTTGCCGTAAGTCCTTTGCCATGTTGTCTGGGATCTTCGCAATCGACGAGATTCTTATTAATCCATCCCCGAAGGATTTTCTGCGTATATTTGTCGAGTTTACGAAACTCTCTCTTGAATCGCTCTGAC
>CAVGMK010000180.1:0-4219 GCA_963630135.1 Oscillospiraceae bacterium | reverse complement strand
GCGCTGCGTTCCCGGAATCCCACTAGATCTCTCTCGTGTACTCCTTGAGCCACTCGTTCTCCTCTTCCGTCATGAATGGGCTCAGCTTCTCGTAGCAAGCCTTATGGTAATCGTTGAGCCACTTCTTCTCGGACTTGGTCAGCTCTTCCGGATCGATACCATCGAGGTCGATTGGCACGAAGTTCAGCGTCTCGAAGTGCATGAACTGTCCGTACTTGTTCTTCTCACCATTGACGGTCAGCAGGTTGTTCTCGATACGGATGCCGAAATATCCTTCTTCATAGATTCCCGGCTCATCAGTGATAACCATGCCCGGCTCGAACTGATGATGTTCGTTCTTGGAAGGAACGATGTACCAGCGGAATCCCGTTGGCGGCTCGTGAATGCTGCCCAGGTATCCGAAGCCGTGTCCGGTTCCGCACTGGAAGTCCAGATTCATATCCCAGATTGGCTGACGTGCCAGTACATCCAGCGACCAGCCGTGGTTGCCGTACAGGAAGTTGGCGGCACTCAGGTGCTGCATTGCTCTGTATACAGCGGTGTAGTACTTCTTCATCTCCGGTGTGATGCTGCCCAGAATGGTGGTTCTGGTGATATCGGTGGAACCTTCATAGTAGCCGCCGCCGGTATCGCTCAGGAGCATGCCGCCTTCCTTGAGGACCACATCCGTCTCCTTCGACGGTGCGTAATGCATCATGGCCGCGTGTTCGCCGAAAGCCTGCAGTGGCTCGAAGGAGTCACGGATGTAGCCTTCCTGCTCTGCCCGGAGGGAGGTCAGCTTGTCCGATGCGGACAGCTCGGTAATCTCCATCTTGTCGTAATTTGTTTTTACCCAATAGATGAACTTCGTCAGCGCAACGCTGTCCTTGAGCTCGGCATTCTTGATGTTCTTGATCTCGGTCTCGTTCTTGATGGCCTTCATCAGGATGGTCGGGTTCGCGCCCTCGACAATCTTGCAAGGCAGGCTCTTGTAGAGCGCATAGTTCATCTTCATCGGATCGATGAGCGCCACTTCGTCGGCGCCGATCTTCTTGGCATCCTCGTAAATGTCATTGTACGGATGGATGTGAACATTGTTCTTCGCCATCTCCTCGCGGATGCGGTCATCGAGCTTGCTCTCGTCGATGTACAGGTCCACGCTGTCCTTGCGAACGATGACGTAATCCAGTACCAGCGGGAAGAAGTCGATATCGTCGCCGCGGAAGTTCAGCAGCCATGCGTTGTCGTCCAGAGACGCGATCAGGTGCACGGTCGCACCGTACTCGTCCATTTTCGCGCGAACGCGCGCCAGCTTGGAAGCCACGGTCTCGCCGGTGTACTGGTCTTCCAGGAAGAAGCACGGCTTCTTGGACATGGAAGGACGATCCTCCCAGATCTGGTCAATCAGGTCCACTTCATATTCAATCGTAATATTCTTCGCACCCAGGACCTGTTCGTATTCCTGGCCCTCGCCCATGGAGAGCACACGGCCGTCAAAAGCGACCTTGCCGCCTTCCGGAATCTTCTCTGCCAGCCACTCCGTGGTGGATGGGGTGTCGTCCACGAACATCTTCATCAGGCGGACGCCGCTGCCTTCCATCTCGGTCAGCGCCTGCGTGAAGTAACGGCCGTCGGTCCAGAGGCCGGCGTCATCCTTCGCGATAACCGCCGTTCCGTAAGAACCGCTGAATCCGGTGATGAACATTCTGGCTTTGAAATGCTCGCCTACATACTCGCTCTGGTGGAAATCCGCCGTCGGAACAACGTATGCATCGATGTTCTGCTCAGCCATCAGGGCGCGAAGCTTCTCAATACGCTTTGCAACTTCTGTCATTTTGTGTATCCTCCTTCGGTCCGCGTCTATTCTTCCCGGCCAAAAGCAAGTTACTCCCACCCGCTCTCCCGAGGAGCTCTATAGACCGCGTTCTATACCTAGTCAAAATTATAACACTTTAACCGAATGTTGCAACCGTATTGGGAAATTTAATTTCCGGTGGTTCCCGTTCTCATAAATTCATATGTAAATCTTTATGGAAACTATTCCATAATCGATTTCTTTCTGCTATACTTGGCTGTACAAAGAGGCATAACTTCAGTTAAAGTCTATCCCTTACCCAGGCGAAATCCGAATTACGGCATTCTCCGGGCGATGGATTCCGAGCAGTTATTTCATTCGTAAGGAGGGCGTTGTCAACCACCGATCACCAACGCTTGATGATAGTGGCTTCCCGTGTATGACAACAGAAAGGATTCAATCTATGAAGAAGAACATTCTCTCTATTCTCATCATGATGGCATTGATTGTCTATATGCTCCCCGCCACCGTGTTTGCGTTGGAAGATTCCGGGGAATCATCGCTGACCTCAGCGCCATCTCCGAGCTCTGAGCAAACACTGGACTCGGAGCAACCTTCGACGTCTGAGCCGCCGGCGGTTTCTGAACAATCCTCGGGTTCTGAGCAATCTGTGGTGTCCGAACAGCTGGCGGTTTCTGAACAATCCTCGGGTTCCGAGCAGTCTGCGGCATCCGAACAGCCGGCGGTTTCTGAGGAGCCTGCAGGATCCTGCGACCAGCATACAGAAGCTACGGACTATAAGAGCAATGCAAACGGCCACTGGAAATACTGTTCGAAGTGTGGCGAGCGAATGGGCGAGGTTACGGCGCACTCAATTGGAGAATGGCGCAAATATGACAATAATCAATGCTGGAAAGAATGCACTGTGTGTCATTATCAGACAGACAAACGCTACCATGTCACTACTTATATCTCCGATGGCGACTCTGGTCACCATGTTGAGTGTGGGGGGTGCTTGTATGTATCGGAGGAGAAACCGCATAATCTCTCCACGAAATACGATGTGGACAATCACTGGCAGCATTGTTCCGCCTGTGATGGAGATGTTAATAAGGAAGCGCACAATTTCGTAGAGAAATATGACGCCAACAACCACTGGCTCGAATGCTCCTGCGGTGCGACGAAGGAAAGCGCAGCGCATGATTTCGTAGAGAAATGCGACACCAACAACCACTGGCTCGAATGCTCCTGTGGTGCGACAAAGGAAAGCGCAGCGCATGATTTCGAATGGGTAATCGACCGGAAGGCGACCACCGCCAACGCAGGAGAGAAACATGAAGAGTGCAGCGTCTGTGGTTATGCGAAGGATCCGGTAAGCATTTCCAAACTTGCCACACATAGCACATCGGATACGGACAACTCTGATAGCACATCGGGTACGGACGACACCGTAGTGCCGAACACCGGGGATGCGGAATCGCCAATCTTCTGGCTGATTCTGCTGGTAATCAGCGGAAGTGCCCTCGCGGTAACGAGATGGACTGTCAGCCGCAGCCGTTCATAATCCATATCTCTAGATTCAGCTTGAACAGGGGATAAATAATTTCCGGAATATAAGTGGACCTATGATAATTGAATTATCATAGGTCCACTTTTTCTTAACCCGCTATTGTCGAAGCAATAATGGCTGCGTATGAGATACACTTATTCCTCACGAAAAATTATCGCTATTCCTTGCATTTTTTAGGGCACCTTCGATGCAATCTGACTATAATGCCGGCCAATAATGCTTCGTTACTTTACCGTCTTTACTGGTAATGACCTGGCAGCCTAGTGCTTTCTCCTTAAAAGTTATCGTCAATTTTATCGGCGTTGTAACTGAAATGCTTCCTGTCACTTTTCCTAAATACTTATAATGCCAACTCGTTCCACTTATTTGTTCACTTTGCTTTGCAATGTTTTTAAAAGTAAATGGGGAGCCATATGTCTCCTGGGTGTTGTAGGCGTAATACGCTGCACTATGCTTTGCCGTGGATCCATTATATTTTACTTCACCGCCTGTATGCACAGAGTAAATTTTAAATGTGTACGTTTCGCCTTTCAATGTGACTTTTTTGAATAAGGTTCTTCGCGTAGCGACATTTTTGTACTTCCAAGAAGCCTTCGCAGACGGTTCAACCGCGTGAGGTATAGGTTTTTCAATAAGTTCATCTAAATATATTTCATCAGGAGTAATCGTAAGAAACAGGTTCTTGTTTATTTCGTATTTTTTTACATTTTCTTTGTACCCGTTGGCATTCTCATTGATGTCAACTTGAATGTTATTTCCTTCAGTTTCTCCCAAGGCCGTCTCATATATGCGTCCCGACAAAATATCATAATTATTATTACAATAACGTTCTATTATTTTAGCTAGCTCATCATTACTTTTCCAGGCTCCGTTTT
>CAVGMK010000179.1:0-4287 GCA_963630135.1 Oscillospiraceae bacterium | reverse complement strand
GAAGGAACTATAGTGGGCGTGAAGGATTACATTTCCGGCATGACGGACCGCTTCGCGCTGTCGAAGCATGCGGAACTGTTCGGCGAAATGGCAGCAAATCGGTAAGTCGGCGGCAAGTAGCGCACGCTGACATAGAATCAACCCTTCTGTTGCGCCATTGCAGGGATTCTTTGTGATGGACTTGCCGGGACTGCCGTGCAGAGTAATGCGATACTCAGAATGAAATATAGCCTGGCAAGGAAACGCCTCGGAGGTACGCGGGATACTTCGGCGGAAGGAATGCAACCGGGAAACGTACTGGAAGCTTCTGTAGAGAGAATGCCGGGAAATTGAAAATCTAGGAGGAAGGAATGGCTTTTGACAATCGATTTATTGACGAATTGAAAATGCGGGTCAACATCGTCGATGTCATCGGCCGGGAAGTGTCTCTCAAGCGGACCGGAAGCAACTACAAGGGGCTCTGTCCGTTCCACGGAGAGAAGACGCCGTCCTTCAATGTCAACGAGAACGGACAGTACTACCATTGCTTCGGCTGCGGAGAGACCGGCGACGCGATTCGCTTCGTGGAGAAATATTATAACCTTTCCTTCATGGACGCGGTCGAGAAGCTGTGCGACGATTACGGCATCAAGATGCCGGAGACGCGCGGCGGCGCTCGTGTGGATTATGACAAATATTACGAGATCAACCGGAAGGCAGCAAAGTTCTTCTTCCGTCAGCTGACATCCGGAAAGAATCCCGGATATACTTACCTTCGGAAGCGCGGCCTTCGGGATGAGACGATAACGAAATTCGGCCTGGGTTACGCACCGGACAGCTGGAACGCACTGCTGGATTACCTGACGGGCGAAGGGGTCTCGACGGCGGACATGCTGAAGCTGGGGCTCATCCAACAGGGTCGGAAAGGATATTATGACAAATTCCGGAACCGCGTGATTTTCCCCATCATCAGCACGAACGGCAAGGTGATTGGATTCGGCGGGCGCACCCTGGGGGATGCGAAGCCGAAGTACCTGAATTCTTCCGAGAGCGAGATATTCCTCAAGAAGAACAACCTCTATGCGCTGAATATCACCCGGAAGGATATCTCGGATGAGGATAAGGTGCTGATGGTCGAGGGATACATGGATGTCATCTCCCTCTATCAGAGCGGCATCCGCAACGTGACGGCGTCCCTCGGGACGGCGCTGACCGAGAACCAAGGCCGGCTGATCAGCCGCTACACGAAGAACGTGGTTCTGTCCTATGACGCGGATAACGCCGGAATCAATGCGGCGATGCGCGGCATCGATATCATCCGGAGCGCAGGCTGCAACGTGCGGATTCTGCAGATTAACGACGGGAAGGATCCGGATGAATTTGTGCAGAAGAATGGCAAGGAGGCTTTCATGAAGCTGATTCAGAATGCCGTTCCGGCTACGGATTTCCGGTTAAGTATACTGAAGCGAGGTTATGATTTTAGCCAGGATGAGCAGGTGCTCCGGTACATCCGGGCCTGCGTGCCGGTGCTGGAGAAGCTGAGCCCGGTAGAACAGGATATCTACATTCGGAAGCTGGCGGAGGAGTTCCGGCTCTCCGAGTATGCAATTCGGGGCGAGATTCGGGCGGATTCCGCGAAATCCGCGGCCAGTCCCCCGAGATATAACCCCTCCAGGAAGGCGAGAAACGACTCTTCCGGCGTGGAGACGCGCATCGACTTCTCGTTCCTGGTGTTGGCGATGGCCAACCGAGAATATGTTAAAAGAATCAAGCAGGATGACATCCGTTTCCGGACAGCAACCGGGCGAAAAGTATTCCAGATTATCGAGAAGCTGGCGGAGGAACCGTATCCGCCGGGAATTCTGGGAATCGATTCGCAGAGAATATACAGTGCGCTGGATCCGGATGAAGAGCTTCTCCTTCGGAATGCGATTCGAAATCTTCGAATCGGTCCCGATGATGAGGTGTTCTATCAGGAATGTTTGATTTCGTATCAGTTGAATCATGACCGGGAGCTGAAGCTGGAACTTCAGAATGAGTTATCGACGGCAGAGAAGACCGGCAACGAGGCGGAAGTCCAACGAATTGCCGCGCAGCTGATGCAACTGGAAACCCAAATGCGAAACAGAAAGACAAGGAGTAATTAATGGCCAAGAAAACTTCCCAAGAAAAGAAAAATCAGGCAATCGAAGCGATGATTAATCAGGCAAAGAAGAATGGCAATGTCATTTCTCTGGCTGAGGTCGGCGATTATCTCTCCGAACTGAACATCAGCAAGGATGAAATCGATGCCGTGTACGAAGTGCTGGATCAGATGAAAATCTCCGTGGTGGATTCGAGAGAGCCGAATTCCGATGAGCTGACGGACCTCGATACCGACAAAGACGTGGAAGAGGATGACGGCGTGGTTCTCACCAAGACCGGTGAGATTGACGTAGAAGCCACTGTGCCGAAGACCTTCCCGACCGACGATCCGGTTCGCATGTACCTCAAGGAAATCGGTAAGGTATCGCTGCTGACCGCTGAAGAGGAGCGGGAGCTAGCGATTCGCATGGAGCAGGGCGACGAGGAAGCCAAGAAGAAGCTCTGCGAGAGTAACCTGCGTCTGGTAGTCAGCATTGCGAAGCGTTATTTGAACCGCGGACTGTCCTTCCTGGACCTGATTCAGGAGGGCAACCTGGGCCTCATCAAGGCGGTCGACAAATTCGACTACACCAAGGGATATAAATTCTCCACCTATGCGACATGGTGGATTCGTCAGGCCATCACCCGTTCCATCGCGGATCAGGCGAGAACCATTCGAATCCCGGTTCACATGGTCGAGACCATCAACAAGCTGATCCGGGTATCCCGTCAGCTGCTTCAGGAGTACGGCCGTGAGCCGACTTCGGAGGAAATCGCAAAGGAGATGGGCATCACTGTTGAGAAGGTTCGGGAGATTAAGAAGATCTCGCAGGATCCGGTATCGCTGGAGACTCCAATCGGCGAGGAGGAAGACAGCCATCTGGGTGACTTCATCCCGGATGATGACGTGCCGACACCGGTGGATGCGGCAGCTTATTCCATGCTTAAGGAACAGTTGATGGAAGTGCTGGATACGCTGTCGGAGAGAGAGAAGAAAGTGCTGATGCTGCGCTTCGGATTGGAAGACGGCAGACCTCGGACGCTGGAAGAAGTGGGCAAGGAATTCAATGTCACCCGCGAGAGAATCCGTCAGATTGAGGCGAAGGCACTTCGCAAGCTGAGACATCCGAGCCGCAGCAAGAAGCTGAAGGATTACCTGGAGTAATGACATATGAAGATCAGTAACAGGCTTCAGGCGTTGTACGCGGCGGTCTCTCCTGGAGAGAGTGTTGCCGATATCGGGACGGATCACGGCTATGTGCCGCTGATGCTTCTTCGGGATGGCATTTCGGACCAGGTGATTCTGGCGGATATCAGCAGTGGCTCACTGGCAAAGGCCATCGATAATTTCGAGGAAGCGGGGATTTCATTGCCATCTTCCTGCTTTCGCATTGGAGATGGACTGGAACCGATTCTTCCCGGCGAAGTGGATGATGTGATTATCGCCGGGATGGGCGGGCAGCTCATCCAGATGATTCTGGACGAAGATATCGAGAAGACCCGCTCGTATCGTAAACTGATTCTGCAGCCTAGAAATAACAGCGGAGAGCTCCGCTGTTATTTATACGCCAAGGGTTATCGCATTCAGCAGGAAATCCTGGCCGGAGAAGGCAAGTTCGTCTGCGAGATTATCGTGGCGGTGCCGGATCCGTCGGCGCCGGATGAAGCATGCGTGGAAACCGGTCAGGAAGACCGAATGCTGCCATACGGCGAGCACGATATCCGCTGGAAATATCCAGAAGCCTTTGTCACCTGTGATTCGGCGCTCCTGGCGCAGCGAATCGACTGGCGGGCGAACCGGATACTGGAACAGATACACAGCCTGGAGCAGAGCAAGACGGATCAGGAAGAACGGATTCAATCGCTTCGGGCCGATAGACAATACATTCTGGATTTGAAGGAGAGAAACAGAAGATACCATGAAGGAACGGAGACTGGGAACCATTAGCATCGCGGCCATGTATCTGGGTGCCATCCTTGGCGCCGGTTTTGCGTCCGGCCGGGAGTGCTGGCAGTTCTTCGGGGTGTTCGGAAACAGAGGGTATCTCGGAATTATTTTTACCACAATATTATTCGTGGCGCTGGCGCTGATGCTGACCTACATCGCGAGATGCAGGAAGACGGCAGACCTCGGCAAGCTGGTCTGTCCGACGGACAGTCCGGTACTGGAAAGGTTCATCGGGT
>CAVGMK010000178.1:0-4296 GCA_963630135.1 Oscillospiraceae bacterium | reverse complement strand
GAAATTCCCACTGTTCTGCCAGAAGCGGAAGCCCAGTGCCGCAAGGATTCCGACATACAGCAGCGTGTAGAGCCCAATGCTCACCTGGTACGATTTGAGTTCCGTGTCATAACGGTTATCGAATCGGCGGTTGATGGTCACCAGCAGGATGCCAATCAGGACGGTCAGGCAGATGAATCCCACCACCGTAATTTCCTGATAGCTGTAGAGCTTCGTCAGCGTGTATACCATCGCCATGCTCAGGGAAAGAACCACAATGCACACCAGACGCAACACCTGAGAGATGGTCGTGCAGGCCTTCATGTTCTTCGCCCCGAAGCCGTTCTCAATGCTGGTTCCGACGGATTTGCGAATCGCGCGGAGCCGGATGAAGAACTGGCTCGGATCCAGACTGCGCCCCTCATACACATCATCGAACAGGATGTTGTAAGCCATACGAATATAGCGTTCTTCTCCTTTCGGGTCCTTGAGCCGAACGAGTGTGAACTTCTTCGGCGCATATTCCACAATTCTCAGATATCCATGGATGGCCATGTAGATGATGAGAATCGCGATATCCCGAATCCTTGTGTGGCCATAGAGGAGGAAACCGATATCCGACGGCTTCACGCCCTCGATTGGCCGCTGCTCCTGCGTCTTTCGGACTCTGGTATCCCGGCCGCCAATCAGCCACAGCAAGAAGATAAGCAGCGTCGTAATGCCGAGCACAATCAGACTGAGCTGAATCGTCCACGAATTATCCGGCGTCCCCTGCCAATAACCATCCGGCAGCTGCGCCTTGAACGTGATGCCGAAGTTCTCCGGCAGATGCGTTCCGGTCATGTGAAGCGTCGTCCCGTCCAGCTTGTAATCCAGGCTGTTCTCCACATCCTGCGCGCCATACTGACCCGCGTAATACTGAAGATCCGAGAAGTCGAAGTCGTCCGGGAAATTGAGCGTCAGATCCAGCGCTCCAATCGCCACGTTCCAGTTCGACACCAGCGCGTCATAGTAGAAGATGTCATAATTCGTATTCTCCTCGCCGTACTCCCAGATGGTGTAGCTGACCTCGAACACATTCTCGCCCTCCGGGAAGGACGCCTTGTCCTTGCTCGGCGTCACCTGGATGTATTTGTTATCGTTCGAATCCGACGCGGCCTTCCCGCTGCCGCCGCTGACTTTGACGTTACTCAGCAGATAGTTGCCGCTTGGCAGGTTAATCCGAACGCTGCTGAGATCCTTCGGCGCATTAATCGTCATCTCGAGCGTCACATCGTATTGATGATCCTTCTGAATCGTCGTCTCCTGCTTATATGTCTGAAGCTCATACGCCCCCTGCTTGGTGTCCGCATGAACGAACATCGTGCCCATTATTAATATCACGCAAAAGAAGGCCATTCGCATGGCCATTTCCGCGAAAATTCTATTTCCGTGCTTCCGGTTGCTCATGTGCATTTCTCCTTAGGCATTAATTTAGGCAATATTCAAAATATTATACTACATTTCGGGGCTAATGACAAACCGGGCGTGGCTTTTCTGTTCGCGGAGTCCGGTTGCTTTTACCCGGTTAAAAACAGCCTCCCGTCCCGCTTGATTCCCCGATTTTCGTATTGTAGAATAGGTCAGAGTTACTTTATACCGAAGACGGCGAATCCATGGCGCAGCTGTGGATGCCGAAGTGGAGACGATTATGAAGCGAACGAATTATATTTCTTGGGACGAGTATTTCATGGGGGTGTCGCTCCTCGCGGCGCAGCGGAGCAAGGACCCGAACACGCAGGTCGGCGCCTGCATCGTGGACAGCGACAACATCATTATTTCCACAGGTTACAACGGGTTCCCGCAGGGGTGCTCCGACGATGAGTTCTCCTGGGAGCGGACCGGGGCCGACACGAAATACGCGTACGTAGTGCACGCGGAGCTCAACGCCATTCTGAATTCCGGCGGGAAGTCGCTGAAGGGCGCGTCGCTGTACGTCTCGCTGTTCCCGTGCAACGAGTGCAGCAAAGCCATCATTCAGTCCGGAATTCATGAGATTGTATACCTCAGCGACAAATATGCGGACACGGATGCGACGCTCGCATCGAAGACCATGCTGAAGGCCGCCGGCGTGAAGCTGCGGCAGCTGGTGCCGAAGACGCATCAGATTACGCTGGATTTCGACGTGGATAAATAGCGGCGGATAATGGCGAACGCAGCTCTGGACGCGTTCGACTCGTGACGCGGCGCGCCGCCCTGGAGGCGGACACCGACCGCCGCGCAAATGACGCTGAGTGTGTAAGCGCATGACACATGACATTAATGACACGCGGACAGATGAATGCCCGGGCGTGCGACGCGGCACCAATTCGGATACCAGATGCCGCGGAAAAATGCAGATACTTAATGAGATCATACATTAGACATTACAAAAGGAGGAAATGGTATGAAGCTTATTATCGTAGGGCCGAGAGGTAAAATGGGTAAATTTATCACCGAGATCGCCGCTGAACGCGACGGCATGGAGATTATCGCAGGCGTTGGCCCGGCCGGCCGCGACTACATCGGCAAAGACATCGGTGAGGTGGCAATGATTGGCAAGACCATCGGCGCACCGGTGGTGGATGACCTCGAATCCGTCATCGACGATTGCGACGTTATCATCGACTTCTCCACCGTCGAGATGGGCATGAAGACGCTCGAATGCGCGCGCAAGCACGGCAAATCCCTCATTTGCGGTTCTACCGGCTTCAGTGAAGAGCAGCGTCAGGCCTTCGTGGATGCCGGCGCAGATATTCCGGTTATGCTCGCTGCCAACACCTCTCGTCTTGTGAACATCATGTTCAACCTGATTGAGACCGCCACCAAGCTGGCCGGCGACGTGGATGTGGAAATCCTCGACATGCACGACAACACCAAGCTGGACGCGCCGAGCGGCACGGCGAAGGAAATCGGCGAAGTTGTTGCCGAAGCCCGCGGCGTCTCCATCGAAGACGAAGCCGTCTACGGCCGTTCCGGCCGCTCCCCTCGTCAACATGGCAACATCGGATTCCACTCGCTCCGCGGCGGTGATATTCCGAGCAGCCACACCACCTATTTCGTGGGCACCAGCGAACGCCTCGAGATTACACATCACTCCGGCAGCTTCAAATCTTTCGCCGCCGGCGCAGTGGATGCCGCTGAGTTCATGTATGGCAAGCCAAATGGCGTGTACACCATCAAGCAGGTCTTCGGGTTGGCGTAAGTAGTGTCGGAAATCTTTAATCTAAAATAATCGCACCGCCGGAAACGGCGGTGCTTTTTTTTAGCCTATTCATTCTCCGGGGACATTACTGTCTTCGAGTCATATGGATTCGCTTCCACGCTATCCTATGGCATCTTACCATCTAATATTATGGCTGTAATCGCTGGATCGGTGGATTACACGAAGCAGCGCGATTCAGGATTCTTCATCAGAAATTCTGCCTTCCAATATTATTCCGTCGGGGGCGCAAACTTCTCAATCAGGTGGTTCGCCATGCGAATGCCGTCGCAGGCCGCCGAGGTGATGCCGCCAGCGTAGCCTGCGCCTTCCCCTGCCGGGTAGAGGCCGCGGACAGCGCTCTGGCCGGTCTCGTCGCGAAGGATGCGAAGCGGCGAAGAGCTCCGGGTCTCGACCGCTTTGATGATGGCGTCCGGCATGTCGTAGCCGTGGATTCGGCGAGCGAAATGCGGCACGGCCTCGCGAATGGCGTCCACCGCGAAGTCCGGCAGCGAGTCCGTCACGTAGTGGCTGTCACCGGTACCACCGAGGAATTCCGCCATCGTGCAGCGCGGAGCGGCGAAGATTCGGCCGTGTTCCCGGAGGCCCATCTGGTAAGCGAGGCGCTCGTATTTCTCCTGAAATGCGATGCCGGCGAGCACGTCTTCCGAGCCGAAATCCGAGGTTCGCACATCGCAGAGCACGCCGCTGTTGGCGGTACCGCTATCGCGTGCGCTGTTGCTCATGCCGTTGACGCAGAGCTCTTCTTCTTTCGTCGAGCAGACGATGACCTCACCGCCCGGGCACATGCAGAAGGAGTAGACGCCGCGGCCATTCGATGCGCGGTAGGAAACTTTATAGTCCGCCGGTGGCAAGCGGCGCTCGTCACCGTATTGCGCGCGGTCGATGATTTCCTGCGGGTGTTCCATGCGAACACCGATGGACAGGGGTTTCTGCTCCATCGGGAGCCCGGTATCGCGAATCATGCGGAACGTATCTCTTGCGCTATGGCCGATGGCCAGGATGATGGCATTCGTGTGGATGGTCTCTTTGTGACCGTCGCGGGTCTCCACAATGGCGCCAGTAATGCGATATTT
>CAVGMK010000177.1:0-4430 GCA_963630135.1 Oscillospiraceae bacterium | reverse complement strand
CATCCCGAAGCGCCACCATGACGTAGCGCATGTGCCACTTGCATCCGGAAGTGCCGTAGTAGCGTAGCGATTCGGTGGCTACGCGGTGCGGCGCTGCAATATAGACGTGATACGAATAATATAGAAAATGATGTAGATGATAATAGAAGAGGACTTATGAGTAACGCAGTAACATATGAACTGATTCACCAGGACGCTAAGACCCGCGCCAGACGCGGGCGGATTACCACACCGCACGGTACCATCGAGACGCCGGTCTTCATGCCGGTCGGCACCCAGGCGACGGTCAAAGCCATGAAGCCGGAAGACGTTGCCGCCACCGGGGCGGAGATTATTTTAGGAAATACCTACCACCTCTATCTCAGACCGGGGGAGGACATCATCCGCGAAGCCGGCGGCCTGCACCAGTTCATGAACTGGCACAAGCCGATTCTTACGGATAGCGGCGGTTTCCAGGTCTTCTCCCTGGGTAAATTCCGCAAGATTACCGAAGAGGGCGTCAAATTCAAATCCTACATCGATGGATCCTCCCACATGATGATGCCGGAGACCTCCATCGATATCCAGAATGCGCTGGGCTCAGATATCATCATGGCATTCGACGAATGCGTGGAATATGGCGCGGAGAAGCCATACGTGGAGCGTTCGCTGGAGCGGACCACCCGCTGGCTGAAACGCTGCAAGGAACACCACAAGAATACCGAGAAACAGTCGCTCTTCGGCATCATGCAGGGTGGCATGTTCAAGGACCTCCGCCGAATCAGCGCGGAGCAGATTGTCGAACTGGATCTTCCGGGATATGCCATCGGCGGCCTTTCCGTCGGCGAACCGAAAGACCTCATGCTGGAAGTGCTGGACGACTGCGTGGATTATCTGCCGAAGGACCGCCCACGCTATCTGATGGGCGTCGGCACCGTCGACTACCTCTTCGAAGGCGTGGAACGCGGCGTGGACATGTTCGACTGCGTCCTGCCGACCCGCCTCGCACGCCACGGCATGGCCATGACCTCCCATGGCGATGTGAACATCAAGAACTCGAAGCACCAGCGGGATTTCAGCACGCTGGACCCGGAGTGCGGCTGCTACGTCTGTCGCAATTATTCGCGCGCGTACCTCCGCCACCTCTTCAAATCCAACGAAATCTTAAGCTCGATGCTCCTCTCCGAGCACAACATCTACTTCCTCGTGAACATGATGAAGGGCATCCGGAAGGCCATCGAGGAGGACCGCTTCAGCGAATTTAAGAAGGAATTCTACGAGAAGTACGGCGAGTACGACGAGAAATAGACCTCATCATAATCCGGCTAAAAATAAGTTCGGGACCTCATGGGAATCCGGCGAAACTAGTTCGAAATAGCTTAGGAAGCTGAAAATGCGTCCTCGCGGTATCTAATGAAACCGGACGCTAAAGTGCGGAATTCGACGCAAAACCAACTGAGATGGAACTTCATATGGGATTCGAAAAATATTCGCCCGATTCCGATAGAGGGCGCATGAATCCATGCGAGATCGATGATAAGTTCGCAAATTGAAAGAAGAAATAATACGGAGATAATACAAAGAATGGAAAACCTGAAGGAATGTAAACTCAAAGGCCTGTGCGGCGGCTGCCTCTATCAGGGCGTACCTTATGAAGAGCAGCTGAAGCAGAAGAATGAACAGGTGCTGCAGCTGCTGGACCGTTTCGATGTGGACACCTCGGTCTATCAGGGCATGGTGCCGACGCCGAACCGGTATCATTACCGGAACAAGATGGAATATACCTTCGGCGACCGTGAGATTGGCGGTGAGTTGGAGCTCGGCATGCATCAGAAGGGGCGTTTCATGTCCATCGTGACATGCGATGAATGTCAGCTGGTGCCAGAGGATTTCAACCGAATACTCTCTGCCACCCTCGGGTTCTGCAGAGGGGAGAAATATTCTTTTTACCACAAAAAGACGCATAAGGGACTCCTTCGGAATCTGGTAATTCGTCACGGCGTGCGGTCGAATGAGGTGCTGGTGGATATCATTACCAGCAGCGAGGCGGGGTTCGATGAGGATGCTTATGTGGAGCTGCTTCGCGGGCTGCCGCTGGATAACACGCTGGTGGGCGTGCTCCGGACGTTCAACGATAGTCTGGCGGATGCGGTGATTGACGAGGGCACGAAGGTTCTCTACGGGCGCGATTATTATTACGAGGAGATTCTGGGGCTGCGGTTCCAGGTGAAGGCGTTCGCGTTCTTCCAGACGAACATCGAGGCGGTGGAGCGGCTCTATTCTGATGCGCTTAAGCTGCTGCCGGATATTCAGGAGAAGACCGTGTACGACCTCTATTGCGGGACCGGCACCATTACGCAGCTGATGGCATCCAAGGCGAGAAAGGTCTATGGCGTGGAGATTGTGGCGGATGCGGTGGAGGCGGCGCGGGAGAATGCGAAGCTGAATGGCATAGACAATTGCGAGTTCCTGTGCGGCGATGTGAAGACGAAGCTTGATGAGCTGACGGAGACGCCGGACATGATTGTGGTGGATCCGCCGCGGGCCGGGATGCACGATAAGGTGGTGCATATGCTGTGCCGCTATGGGATTCCGAAGATTCTCTATATCTCGTGTAACCCGAAGACCCTGTGTATGAACCTCGAGCTCTTCCGGATGAACGGGTATGTGCCGGAGTATATGAGGGCGTATGATAATTTTGCGGGGACGAAGCATGTTGAGACAATAGCATTGATGACTAAAACGCAAAATGAATAGAGGGAAAAACCTTGAAATCAATGGATTTCCGAGTGTTCGAGTGGTTCTTTGCGGACTGCTCGGATGCTCGGATTTTTGGTGTGCGGGAACATATCAACCGGGCGGATGCTAGGGTTGAGTGTACAGGATGAAGAAAGGCCGGTTGAGGATTGCGTCAAGTATTTTGTGTAAACAGTTTTTATTTCCTGATCAGTGTTATGACTAATTTATGGGTGTCAATCCGTCCTGTCGCATTTATTCCACGGTGTTCTTGACATGAGCCTCCTTCGCACATGATATTCTGGCAAAGCGGCAAGGCAGAAGAGGCCTTTGCCTGGGCAGAAAGCCTATCATGTGCTACTCATGTCAAGAACCTTTCGCGGCATAAACGCTCTGATTGGCTCAGGCAACTTCCAGCGTTGCTTCTTCCGATTCCTTCTCAAACATCTGTAGGATTTCTGCGGAAGCTTGCTGGAATCCGCGCTGCATCCGTTCGGCATAAGTACGGTTCAGGTCACTGTAATAGCAGATCCAGGGCATCTTCATTGGGAAATTGCTCTTTTACCTTGGATTTGTGTTTCAGCCCCTTGTTGCTCCTTTCAATGATGTTTGTGGTATAAATGCTTTTCTGGATTGCTTCAGGAAACTTGTAAAACTCAAATAGGCTTTCCTTGGCTCGTTCAAAGACGCCTTCAATCTTAGGATATCGCTTTCCATGCTTCTCCAGAAATGCCGCCAGTGCTTCTTTTGCAGCTTCCTCGGAGTCCGCCCGGTATACGGTTTTCAAATCGCCTAAAACCTCTTTACGGTCCTTGTTCCGGATGTATCTGGCAACTGTTCTGGAAAGATGAACCCAACACTGCTGATGGCCTGCATCGGGGAACTGTCGTTTTACGGCATCACGTACCCCTCCCAGTCCGTCAGAGGCAAACAGGAGCACCTGTTTCACGCCACGTTTTTTTATGGATTCCATCATTTCCTCATAGTTTGCGGCGGATTCTGTGGGATAAAGTGCATAATCCAGCACCTCCATTGTTCCGTCCGGTGTGATGCCGATAAGTACATGGAGCGGTTCCTTGGCTACACTGTCGCGCCGTATATTAAGGTAGGTGGCATCCATGAAGATAACAACATATCTCTCTGATAACGGCCGATTATGAAACATCTTTACCTGATCTGCCACGGTCTTGGAAATATTGGACATGGTGGCAGGCGAATAGTGGTGACCGTAAATCTTCTCGATTAAGTCGGCAATTTCCCTTGTGGTAATTCCCTTTCTATAGAGGGTGATGATGGTTGTCTCTAGGTCGTCAGTCCTTCTAGCATAATCAGGAATCAGCTGCTGCTCGAAATGACCGTTACGGTCGCGTGGAACCTTGATATGGAGCTTTCCATAGGCAGTATCGAGATCGCGTTCATAAAAGCCGTTACGGCTGTTCCCGGTATTATAACCGAGAGGGCTGCTCTTCTCGTAGCCGAGGAACTCTGTCAGTTCGATTTCCAGAAGGTCATTCATGGCAGCCTCAAGATGAGATCGAAAAACCTCATCGAGAGATTCATTTTTCAGTAGCGCGGACATCAGTTCTGTGTTAAGCTCAGACATATAGGAACCTCTTTCTCTGTGTGTTTGGTGTGGTGCTTAACACTTTACAGGAAATCGGTTCCTTTTTCTATATCTGAGGAACTATCGTTTACACAAAATATTTTACGCTATC
>CAVGMK010000176.1:0-4511 GCA_963630135.1 Oscillospiraceae bacterium | reverse complement strand
GGTTGATGTAAGCACCTCGAACGTATCGGGAAAGCTGAATGGAAATGAGATTAACTTCACCAGAAAGCAGGGTACCGGTACAGAGAACGAGTGGAGAGTTAGTAATCTCAGCTTGAATCCGAATACGGACAAGGTTGTTATTACATGCACGCTGACGGGTAAGAAGGCGGATGACACCACTGTCAGTGTAACTGAGAGCTTCACCTATACCGGTAGCACGGTTCTCAACAAGTGGATTAAGAATTGTCCGACCAACGAAGGCTATGATATCGACATCACTGCAGAGGATATCACGGAATCCTTCACCGTGGACAAGATGGTTAAGAAGGTCTGGGATGACAATAATTCGACATCCCGTCCGACCAGCGTACAGGTTCAGCTGTATGCCGATGGCGCTGCATATGGCACGCCGGTAACGCTGACTGCTACAGATGGTTGGAAGGCGAATTACACAGATCTCCCAAGATATTCGACCGGCGAGACCGAAGTCGTATATACCGTGAAAGAGGTAACCGTACCAACCGGATACACCGCTTCGTATTCGGCCGATGGACTGACCATCACCAACAAGCTGGCGAACAAAGATATCGAGGTTCAGAAGGCTTGGGTTGACGAAGGCTGGGAATCCTATCGCCCGGAAAGCGTTACCGTTAATCTGCTGGCGGACGGCACGAAGGTAGACAGCCTGACGCTGAAGGCAGATGACCAGGGCAACTGGAAAGGCACATTCAAGAATAAGCCGATTAAGGATGCCAATGGCAACGTGATTAAGTACACGGTACAGGAAGAGACTGCGGAAGATTCGAACTACACGGTATCCTACACGGAGCCGACAACGGCGAAGAACTACTGGACCGTAACCAACACATGGAACCATGAATCCGAGCCGGCAACGGTGAACCTCAATGCCCGGAAGTATTTGGATGGAGATGTTACAGATCGTACATTCGACTTCCAGCTGAAGGACGAGAACGGTAATGTGGTTCAGACCGTACAGAACAAGGCAGATGAAATCATCTTCGATGAACTGACCTTCGATAAAGAAGGAACTTATAAGTACACCATCAGCGAAGTAGCTGGTACCGATGAGACCATCGAATACGACAGCACCGTATACACAGTTGTTGTAAAGGTTACCCTCCAGGACAAAGATTACGTTGCGGAAGTTGTATGCTACAGAGATGGCGAAGTATGGCAGGAAAATGATGGAATTCCGACCTTCAACAACATCACCAAGCCGCAGTCGGGCACACTGGTTATCAGCAAGACCGTATCCGGCGACGGAGCAGACAAGACCAAGGAATTCACCTTCAAGGTAACGCTTCTGCCGATGCTGAACGGAACAACCACAGACAACATTGCATTCAATTCGGACGTGCTTCTTACCGATATCTCCGGAACACCGGCAGAGAAGGTAGGCGGTGAACTCCAGATGTTCGGAGATGTGGAATTTGTAGATGGCGTTGCGTATATCAAGCTCAAAGACGGCGAGAGCAAGACCATCAGCAATATTCCGGCAGGCTTCACCTACACCGTGGAAGAACTGGACGGCGATGGATACACCGTAACGGTGAACGGCAAGGAAGCAACATCCGTAAGCGGTACCATCGAAGGTAATGCTGTTGTGAAGGCTGCATTCAACAACTACAAGGCTGCAGATACTCCGGATGAACCGGACGATGAGGAAGAAGTTACCGAGACGAAGGCTCCGGCAACCGGCGACAATTCGAACACCATCCTGTGGATTATCGTAGCAATCGTAGCAGTTGCAGCGCTGTGCGGCGTTGCTTACAGCAGAAAGCACATGAATAAGCACTAGTCGAGTGAATTGAATACAAGACGCAAGGTGAGAAGAAACACGAAGGGCCAGGCGAATCGCCTGGCCCTGTTTATGTGCAATCTAGCTGTAGTAACGCTGCTTCGAGCTCTTTGGTTTGGCCGGAATAGTTAACTTCAAGAGACCTGCTTTTACCAGCTGATTCACAATATGAGACATTACGTAGTTCTGGGATTTGCCGACATAGGAGACAATCTCAGAACGGGTTCTCGGAGTTGCGCAGTAGTCGAGAAGACTTTCCGGGTCGTGCTCTTCGCTTGAGAAAATCCCATTCTTCATCGTCACCTTGAATTCTCCATGCTTGACGGAGAAAATCGGAGCGGGCAACCCCGCCTGTGCAAATTCATTTCGAATCGTTGAGATGCCGGAGTAGCGGCTTTCGGTGATGTGAAGCAATTCCAGCATGTTGGCGAGAACGGGGTTGCGTGTCTCAGGGCGGACTTTCCCGAGCGAATCAATCGTGATTTTGCCGTACAGGCCACCGCTGTTCGTAATTTCCATGCGGTCCCGGTACATTTCAATGCGAATGGGTGTGTTCTCCGTGTGAACGCTGTAATCCCGGTGGACAAGCGCGTTCAGGATGGCTTCGCGAACCGCTTTAATCGGGTATTCCGGTTTGTCTATTCGATGGCCATTGTCATCAATAATCGTCTTCGTGCGACTGTTAATCCGAACGAATTCTACCGCATCCTCCAGCATATCCGGAATGGATCCGGTAATCCGCTTATTATCAATGACGCGCTCGCCGTCGCTACCGACAGTGCCGTGTTCGGTGCCTGGCAGGGAGACAGCAGTGATGCACAGCTGCGGAAAATAGGCCTGCGGATAACGCGAGAAGGTCAGTAGGCCGGCAAGTGTCGGTTCACCGTTAACGGTGATGCCCATTAGTTCCAGAATCTCCTCTCGAGAGACGTTGTTCGCCAGATTCTGCCGCTCTTTCTGAACCGCTGTCAGATAATCTTCCAGGCGTTTCTCGTCAATCAGTCGGAGACTGGCATTTTCAACAATACGGATGTCATCCCGGATTCTTTTGCGAAAGGCCTCGTAGCTGTAGATTTCATATTCGTTCATCGGCTCATCAGATTCGCCCACACGCACGTAAGAACCCCTGATGCGCCCAACACCTCTGTAGAATACCGGACGGCTAGATACGTCCACGCCGGGTATTTCAGCGCTGACGATGGCCTTGCCATCAATCTCACACATGGTGAAAAGTGCGCGTACGGTCGGCTCCATCTGCTTGCACTGTTCGGTGACCTTCTTCTGTAAATCTTGGGGATCATAGACGCCTTTGATGGCGTAATCTTCGGACTCATCAATGCCGAAGAGAATAATGCCCCCGCCATCCTGATTGGAGAAGGAGGAAAGTGTATCGAACAGGCGTGTCGGGCACCCCTTGACCGCTGCCTTGAGTTCAAGGCGTTGCGTTTCCGCTTTCATCCGAGTGGTGTTCAGTGCCAACTTCTTCAAATCCTCTGGTTGCATAGATGGAATCTCCTTTCTCTGATTTACTGAATTATATAACATTATCGTTCATTCTTTCAAGAATTAACGATGAAATTTCGTAAATTAACGATTATATACACAGAATCAACGGGACTTACTTGAGAATCAACGACGATTCGTAAGAATCAACGATGCGTTTCATAGAATTAACGGAATCGTTGATTCGTACGAATTTACTTTTAACGGAAAAGAAATTTCCGCTAAAAATAAGTTCGGCCGGCACACACGTCCGATGGAGCTTCATGCAGAAATTCGCCCCATGAAAACGCGCTCTCGGGATGAAAAGTCTCCCGAGGGCGCTTATATGATGCAGTATTTAATTCGGAATCCAGACTGGTAATCCGGCCGGGGTGGCGTCTTCATGATTACAGTCAGACAAAATAGCTTCGGGCAGCGGTTTCGCCAGAATTGCCATTCGTCCGGCTAGTTTTCGGTCGGAGAACAGATATTGCAAGGGCTCTAGACCGGTTCCCCCTTAATCTTGATGACACGGTCCGGGAGCACGCCTTGGATGACCGCCGCCATCCGCCGCATCTCTTCCATCGGCGGCGTCGCGATGTCCGGGAGCTCGTAGGTGCGGCCGAGTTTCCGGTAGGTCTCGAGACCCAGCCGGTGGTACGGCAGCAGTTCCACGTCGGTCACGCGGTGAAGGTCTCGGAGGAACTCCGCGGTCTGCCGCATGTTCTCCTCCGTCATATTCACGCCGGGAATGGTCGGAATGCGGATGTGAATCCTGCCGCCATAAGCAGCGTCAACCCGCTGCAGATTCTCCCGAATCTGTTGGTTGGACACGCCGGTATATTCATGGTGGAGTGCGTCATCTGCAACCTTGAAATCGATGTACATGTCGTCGAGCAGGGGTAACAGTGGCCGGATAGTCTCGAAGTTTGCGAAGAGGCTCGTCTCTATCGCGGCCGGAATACCTTCATCCCGGCAGGCACGGAGAATCGCCTCAGCGAAGTCTGCCTGCGCCAGCACTTCCCCGCCGCTGATGGTGACGCCGCCGCCCGAATGGAAGAAGAAAATCTCATCTTTGCAGATTTCCTTCATCACTTCGCTCACGGTCATCTCGCGGCCGTAGCCCTGCTCGATGGCCATGGGCTGCGACTCCGGCGTGGAGCACCACTTGCAGCGAAGGGGGCATCCCTTCAGGAAGACCACCGTGCGC
>CAVGMK010000175.1:0-4570 GCA_963630135.1 Oscillospiraceae bacterium | reverse complement strand
GCCGCTGCGATGCGGCTCGTGCTGCATTACCTCTGCAGCGTGACATACACTTTCGCATATCGTCATATTATCCCAGAATGACAGCGCTTCCCATGCTCCCGCCTTTCGGGCCGCATCGCGCTACGCCGCCATCTGCCAGGAATCTGCACACAGTCGCAATCGCCGCTGTACGCTTCCATTATTCTGCAATCTACTTACACCGTAATCACACGGTCCAGCCCCTCGCAGGCATCAATCTGGTTCCGGCCGCCTGCGATGACGATACCGCCCTCGCGAATCGCCTCCGCCAACGGAGCGGCGTACTGCGCCAGACTCTCCGGCGTTGAATTCAGCACCCGGCGGCGTTCCCGGCAGCGATCCTCGTAGGTTCGCCCGCTGAGATACAGGCTGTCCCCCGCCGTCGCCTTGAGCCGCGGACTCATCACGCGGGAGGATTCCGATACCGCACCGATGATGAATCCCGTGAGATCCGGCTCACTCTTCGCAAATTCCGTCAGGAAATCTCCCACAGAGGTATATGTCTCCAGCGACTTCGCGCCGCTCGGGTCGCGGTAGGAATAGCAGGCCACTAGGCCGCTCGTCCCCGCGGTAAGGCCGCTGCCGTAGGCACCGCCCTGCACGCGAATCACGTTCCAGAGGTACGCATAGGAAATAATCCGCGCCGCCAGCGACAGCTCGCCGGTCCAGGCCGAACCGTATTCGCAAATGTTGCCGCCGCGCACCGCGAAAGCCACATCCGCCGGAATGACGATTCCTTCCTTGCGCTTGCCCCACGGCTTCACCCGGTAATCCGATGCCGGAATCGCGCTCTCCGCGTTCGGCGCCAGGCCCTCGCGGAACAAGGCCGCCAGCACCGCCGCATCCTCGGCATTCCCGCCCGTGATGCTCAGCGTCATGCGCGCCTCGCAGGCGTAGCCCCGCAGGCTACTCTCCAGTTTCGGCAGGAACTCCGCCGGATTCCAGCTCTGCTCCTTCGATTTCATCCACTCATAATAGGTCAGGCCGTCCGTGCACTCGTTGACCACGCCGGCCGCCGTGTACATCGCCGTAAGCCGCCGGATGCCCAGCGAATGCCCTGCCATCGCCATATCCTGCTGCATCTCGCCGCGGTCCTGCATCAGGAGCTTGCGCACCGCGTCCTCGTCCGCGAAGTCGGTCGCTGTCAGGATCTCCGCAACTAATTTTACCGCCTCTTCCAGATTCTTACGGAGCGTGCTGAAGGTCACGATGAGCTTCGTCCCGTAATCGGTCGCGCTGTTATTTCGGGTAAAAGCAGATGTCGTGAAGCTGAGACCCCCGCAGTAGCGGTGGCAGCGGCGGAGCAGCTCCATCGCCGTGGACGTCTTCGTGTCCAGCTTGCCCAGGGTCTCGGTCAGGAAGGAGATCCACGCCAGCTCGTCCTCCGTGGCGTCCGTGATGTCGAAGAACGCGTTCACGTAGATGATGCCGTTACACTGGATGTCGTGGAGGAGGACCGTCGTCCCGTCCACGTCCAGGACTTCTGTCGGTATCTGTTCCGGCATATCCTGAATATCCGCCAGGGTCAGATGCGGCAGGCACTGCAGCGCCTCCGGCGAATCCTCCTGGTTCTGCCACGCGTCCAGTTCCTTCTCGGCCTCCCGGTATGCGCAGCGCTCTTCTTCCGTCCACGCCGCTGCGGTCTCCCGGAGACGGACGGCTTCCTCCTGACGCCGCTCCTCGCCCGCAGTCTCGGACGGGGCCAGGATGACCTCGCAGAAATGCGGATTGTCCAGATAGACCTCGCGAATCAGCTGCTCGAAGTAGTTCTCGCCAATTCGCTGACGGAGGTGGTCGAAATAGTCTTCAATCTGGAGGTTGGCCTCTGGCTCGCCGCCGTAGGTCCAGTTCTCAATCACGTTGAAACTGTATACCAGGCCCAGCGGGTAGGAGGCGAAATCGCGCTCCCGCATCAGGAATTCGGTATTGATCAAGGTCGATTCAATCTCGTCATGGTCCAGGCCCTCGTCGGCCAGGCGGCGGAGCTCGTCAAAGATAAGCTTCCGAATCTCATCCAGATTCTTCTCTTCGCAATTACGGACTTCAATTTTGGCATACGGCTGCATCACGGAATCCATCATGGATACGATGACGTCCTCCGCCAGGCCGCGGTCTAAGATGAGCTTCGGCAGCGGCGAGTGGTTGTTGTGGGCGATAACGCTGTGGAGCACGTGAACCGCCAGCAGCCGCTCGCGGTCGCCGTAATCGCCGACGACGCCGGCCCACACGATGCGGTGGCGCGGCTCGCCCTTCTCTTCCTCGCTAATCTCGTAGGTCACCACGCGGCTTCCGCCATTCACCGGCGCCTGCTTCGGCGGTAGCGGAATCGGTTCCGTGCGGCCGTAATCCTTCAGATACTCGTCATGCAGGATGCCCAGCACCTCATCGATGTCGATGTTTCCGTCCAGGAACACGTAGGCGTTCGACGGGGAATAGAACTTCCGGTGCGTCTCGATGAATTCCTCGTAGCTCAAGTCCGGGATGTGCTTCGGGTCGCCGCCGGAATTATACCGATACGGCGTGTCCGGCATGATGGCCTGATTGATGGCATCCTCCAGCGCTTCGTCGGCGTTCGCCATGGCGCCTTTCATCTCGTTGAAAACCACGCCCTTGTACGTCGGATTCCCCGCCTCGTCGAAAGCGTAATGCCACCCCTCCTGCTGGAAGATCTTCGGATTCCGGTAGATTGCCGGATGCAGCACTGCATCCATGTACACGCGCATCAGGTTGATGAAATCCTTGTTGTTCGTGCTGCTTACGGGGTAGGCGGTTTTGTCCGGAAAAGTCATGGCGTTGAGGAACGTGTTCATGGAATTCTTCACCAGCTCCACGAAAGGCTCCTTGACCGGATAGCGGTCCGACCCGCAGAGCACGGAATGCTCCAGGATGTGGAACACGCCGGTGTCATTCCACGGTAGCGTCCGGAACACGATGTTGAACGTCCGGTTCTCATCCTCCCGATCCAGCCACGCCAGGTGCAGGCCCGTCGGCTCGTGCTCCATGACGCACATCACGGCCCCGAGCTCCGGCAGCGCCGTCTGGCGCACTACCCGGAAGGAATGAATCACTGCGTTGTTTTCTAAATTCATATACTGTCTTACCTCGTTTCGTTGTTCTTGTTCTGTATGGTCCGGGCTACAACCAATCCTAGCTATATTACCTCTTCTCTGTTTCTGCCCGGCTCGGGAGATGCGATTTCGCGTCATTCGGAAGTAGCAGATTGCGCATTCCTCATCGCAGGGCATTCGCCTTCCACCATCCGCATCTTCCGGCGAAGGATTCGCCTCTCGATATTATCTTGTATGGTTATTCTCTTGTTCTCTATAGGTATTTGTCCTCGATGTTGCCGCTGCTGTACTTCTCTTCTGCCGGCACGTCTTCCATTTCGTCGTCTTCGTCGTCCAGATACTTCTGTTCCACGGATTTCAATCTCTGCTCTTCCCGGCCAAAAATAGCTTTCATCCTCTCAGAATCCCCGGCCTCGCGCAGATTATCTTCTGCTGAAGCTCCCGAAGCCCCAGAGGTTCGTGTAGCCAGGCGTGTCCCTTCGGAATCACTACCCATAACGCTTCCGGCACCGGCATTGTCTCGCGTATCCTCTCCGGCATCTGCCGCCGTCGCCGCCTTCGCTGCTTTCCTGGCCAATTTCTTGTCGGCCTTCGAGGCTTTCTTCTCCGCCTTCTTTGCGGCCTTCTCTTCGATATCTTCCTGGGTCTTCTTCCGGTTCCGGACGCAGATAATCAGCGCAATCAGGCACAGCACCGCACCATAAATGAGCTCGAACGTCACAATGCTTCTCTGGGTTGCCGTAATCACGCGGCTACCCGGGAGCACAAGCAGCAGTGGGGTGAGCCACAGGAAGTAGAGAAGTACGGACCAGAGGAGCGAGCGGAGCGCATATCCCTGCCACATCAGCACCGCCATGATAACCAGTGTTGCCAGCTGGCAGATTACGGTGGAGTAACGGATATTCACATCCATCACACCGCCGCCCAGCAATCCTACCAGGCAAGCAATCAACTCGAACCCCAGCGTAATCCAAAAGCCGGCGCCCAGGTATCCGAGGAACCGTTCGCGGTCGAAGCCCGGGTGTCTCGACGCCCGAAGCGTCATCAGCCATCTGCTACCGCTTTCGAGCAGTGCTACCATGAAAGCTACCAGCGGTGCACCCAGGATGGAGGAATCCGCCACGCCAATCACGCCCTCCACGACGTCGTCGCGCCACGCGCCTTCCAGTACAATCAGTACCAGACCCAGGATAATGCCGTACAGGAGGCAGCGGAGAATGCGCTTCCCCATGGACCAGGTCTGGGTGCCTTCGGTATCTACGTTGTCTTCATTATTTCCATAATCTCCGGATTCTTTGTTTCCATCATTTTCGAATTTACTTTCATTGAATCTATCCGCCATAAGAGCCTCCTTGTTCTGTGCTATCGGGTTCTACTTGTCCTAGTTCTATCGGTTATGATCCTGTCTGGATTCTGTCTGTCTTGTCTAACTTGATTCGGGCTGTTGCTGTCAATTACTGTCATTATACTCTATCCAATGGGGG
>CAVGMK010000174.1:0-4579 GCA_963630135.1 Oscillospiraceae bacterium | reverse complement strand
AGTTCATTGCCGTAACGTTCCCGGGTAAGCAACCAGTGGCGTTCAAAGGCGGCCAGATACCAATCCCGCTTCCGGTTATCGGCGTTGCGGGCATGCGCCTTCTTCCGGGCATGGCCGATTACCACGCCGCTGCCTCTTAGATATCCGACTTCGCCCTTCCGTTCCGCTATCCGGAAGAATAGATCCGCCGCCGTCTCATAACCGTGACGCAAATCCGGCAGGCCTTCTGGCATGGTTTCCAGCAGCGCAGTTCTGCGGTAGACCACGGCTTCGTAATCATCCGGGAGCCGCACCACCTCATCATCCCGGTCCAGATGCACGGTCTTTCCCACCAAAAAAGGAGCTCCCGATTCCAATGTCGTTCCCGCATGGATTCGGTTCTCCTTATTCATCGACTCGTTATTCTCATTATAGGTGCATTCCATCATCACCGCATCGAGGTCGCTACATTCCGCACAAAGGCAGGCATTCCGGACGCACTCCGGTGGAAAGAAATCCGTCATCCCCGCCAGAACAACGTAGTCCGCCGTCATCTCTTCCAGCACCTTCCGTAGTTTCTCACGGAGCGCGGCGGCAGAACCTTCGACAATAGACTCTGCGTCTGCCTTCCCCTTACTCCCAATCTCGGCAGCTATAAGCTCTGCGGCGCTACTGCCTTCGTTTGCAGTTTCCGCGGTTATGGTCGCTGCAGTTACGCCACCTTCCGGGATGAGATGAACTCGAAGAATCTGAAATGTCGCCATGGAATCCTCCTTTATTCGGATGTACCAATATTAGGATGTACCAACAGGATTCTATTTGTCCGCCCGGATATCCGCCACCATCCGGTGATGGTCGCCCTCGGTCTCGAAGACGCGAATCTCGCAATTGTGCGGCTTCGGCCGCCAGGCGAGACCGTTCGGCGCGTCCTTGAGGTAGCCGCACAGCGTGCGGATAATGCCGCCGTGGCAGGCAATCAGCACGTTCTCGTAATCCTTCGACTCGATTTCCTGCAGGAATTCCCGGCTGCGCTGAATCATGGATTCCTTCGGTTCCACGGTGGCCGGCGCATGGAAGACTTCCGGCAGGGCCCAGTAGAGCCACATCGGAAATCCCAATTGCGTGAATTTCTGCAATTCATATTTGCCAAAATCAACTTCGATAATCCTTGGATCCACGATGACCTGATCTCTTGGTACGCCGCCAATCACCGATGCCGTCTCAATCGCGCGGTCCAGGGGGCTGGCGTAGACCGCATCGAATTTCACATCGCCGATGGTTTCCCGCGCGGCTCTTGCCTGCTCGCGGCCCACATCATTCAGCGGCTCATCCGTCAGACCCTGCATGCGTCTTTCCTTGTTATATTTCGTCTGCCCGTGCCGGGTAATCCATATTTTCATTGGTATATCAGCCTTTCGTTCTTCGTCTTGCGATCTCTGTCTTGCGAGATTGACTCACTGCTCTGAGTAATCTCTTCTATGGGAAATTGCGAAATGCATCATCGAAGCAGAGGTTTCCTCGGTTGTATCCGCAACAATGAAGTCAATCCTATTATTGGGAATTGCGGAATGCATCATCGAAGCGGATTCCATTCTATAATCCATGCTTCGTGTGACTTCTTCCCTGCCTTGGTATTTGTTCTGCCTGCAGGTTAGCGTTCCTCACCAAAGCCTGGTAACATCGCGATACTTCTCGTCAATATGCCCCGCATGTGCGCAATCGAGATGCCGTAGTTGGTGAACGGTATGCCCTGATCCTCCGCACACTTCATCCGATACAGCACCTCCCGCTGATTCAGCATGCAGGCGCCACAGTGGATGACCAGGCGATATGGCGACAGGTCTTCCGGGAACTCCCGCCCCGACGATGTGTCAAATTCCACATCGAATCCCAAGTGTTTCCGCAGGAGTCTCGGCAGCTTCACCGTCCCGATATCCTGACATTGCCGATGGTGGGTGCATCCTTCAGAAATCAGGACTCTGTCGCCCGGCTTCAGCGTGTCAATGGCCTTCGCGCCGCGAACGGCGGCATCCAGGAATCCCTTGTATCTCGCCATCAGAATGGAGAAGGATGTCAGCGGCACACTTTCCGGCGTATCCTGGGCGACCTCTTGGAAAGCCTGGCTGTCGGTAATCACCAATGCCGGCGGCTCGGCCAGCCGGTCGAAGGCATCCCGAAGCTCCGTCTCTCTTACCACAACCGATACCGCTCCGGCCTCCAAGAGATCCCGGATGACCTGCTGCTGCGGAAGAATAAGCCTTCCTTTCGGTGCGGATTCATCGATTGGAACGACCAATACCACCACATCCAGCGGATTCACCAGGTCGGCGACCAAACGCTTCGAATCCGATTCATTGTTACTTCCAATATGGGCGATGGTTTCCTTCAGCTCATGAATGCCCTTGCCGGTCAGCGCGCTGACCAGACAGACAATGGCACCGTTCGAATTCGAATCTCCGGCTGCAGGGTCCGCCAGCAAATCACACTTGTTCCGGGCAATCACGTACGGAATCCGCTTCTCGCAGAAGATGTTCAGCAGTTCCCGTTCCTCTTCACAGAGCGCCCGCGTCGCATCCGTCACCAGCACCGCTACATCCGTGCGATTCAGAATCTGCCGGGTCTTCCGAACGCGCATCTCGCCCAATGCGCCGGTATCATCCATTCCCGGCGTGTCGATAATCACCACCGGTCCCATCGGCAGGAGCTCCATGGATTTGTATACCGGATCCGTGGTGGTGCCCCGCACTTCCGACACGATGGCCATTTCCTGACCCGTCACCGCGTTGACCAGACTGGATTTGCCGGCGTTCCGAAGTCCGAAGAATCCAATATGCATCCGTTCCGATGAAGGTGTATCATTCATTCCATCTCACCCCTTATCTCGCGCCTGGCGCATCTGTGCCGAACCGGTTACCGTGCGGCTTCATGCCGTCCTCGTACGGCGTGCCTTCCTGCACGCAGTCGTACAGGATATTGATGACTTCAATCTCCGGGTGCTCCGCGAAATCCATTAGCGGAAACGGCACCCCGAACTGGTCTTCATATTGTCTTAATAATACTTCCAGCATTTCTATGATTCCTCTCTTCTACTCCCTACGTGTATCTACATGCCTGGCCCGGTCATCCACTCCGGCTGATTCTATTCCCCCACGCGCTCGCCCCGCGCAATGCGTTCTGCGAGCTCGCTTAAGTACTCCCAGCGCTCCATCTTGTGTTCAAGCTCCGCTTCCAGCTTCGTCTTCTCTTCCGAGAGATCCGCCAGAATGAAAGCATCGGATGCATTGGCCATCATTTCCGATTCCAGCTCGTTGATTCGCTCCTCCAGCTTCTCGATGTCGTCGTCAATCGTCTCGTATTCCTTCTGCTCCTTGTAGGTGAACTTCAGCTTCGGCGCTCGCTGGTTGCGGCCGTCCGCCCGAGCACCGGGCGTTCCGGATACACCGGATGCACCGGTTACCCCGGTTCCGGCTGAAGATACGCCATCGGAAGATGCCTGCACGCTCGCGTTCGCCACGCCGGACGACATGCCCGCGTTGGCAGTGCCGAGCGTGCCCGCGGAGTCGGAGGCTCCGGATGAGCCGAGTTTATTTTTGGCCAGAGCCTCCTCTCTCGCTTCCTTTTCATTCATGTATTTGCTGTAACCGCCGGTATACTCGCGAATTTGCCCGCCCTCCTCGAAGGCGAAGGTCCGGATTACCAGGCGGTCCAGGAAGTAGCGGTCGTGGGATACGATGATGACCGCGCCCGGGAAATCGTCGAGGTAGTCCTCCAGCACCGTCAGGGTGTCGATGTCAAGATCGTTGGTCGGCTCGTCCAGGATAAGGACGTTCGGCGCGCGCATCAACACCGCCAGCAGGTAGAGGCGGCGGCGCTCGCCACCGGAAAGCTTCCCGATGCGCACCGAGTGCATGTAGGACGGGAAGAGAAACTGCTCGAGCATCTGGGATGCCGACTGGTAGCCGTCTTTGGTCCGCACATTGCGGGCGATTTCCTCGATGTATTTGATGACGCGGAGGTTCGGATCCATCTCCTCCGCTTCCTGCGCGAAGTAGCCGATTCGGACGGTATCTCCAATCTCGATGGTGCCCGCGTCCGGCGCAATCTGCCCCATGATGATTCGGAGAAGCGTCGTCTTGCCGCAGCCGTTGTCGCCCACAATGCCGATGCGGTCATTCCGCAGGATATTGTAACTGAAGTCGTGGATATAATCGATATTATCGTACGACTTCGTGATATTTCGGATCTCAATAATCTTCTTGCCAAGACGCGCGCTGAGGGTGTTGATGTCCACGCGCGGGTCCTCGAAGGTCTCTTTCGCCGCCTCAATCTCCTTGAAGCGCTGGATACGGCTCTTGGATTTGCCCGTCCGCGCCGGTGCCGTCCAGCGAATCCAGCGAAGCTCTTTGCGGTACAGGTTCGCCCGTTTCCGCTCGCTGGCTTTGCTCAGCTCGAGCCGTTCTTCTTTGGCCACCAGATAATCCTGATAGCTGCCCTCGTAGCTCACCAGGCGGCCCTTCTCAATCTCGCAGATGTGATCCGTCACGCGCTCCAGGAAATACCGGTCGTGCGTAATCATGAGAATCGCGCCTCGGTACATCGC
>CAVGMK010000173.1:0-4808 GCA_963630135.1 Oscillospiraceae bacterium | reverse complement strand
CAGGACCTACCTTGTCTGGGAACCATTTTGTAATTGTCGAAATAACTGCGTTGTATCCGATACCAACGCCACCACCGCCGAATACGCCGTAGAAAATGTACAGCTTTGTCAGGCTGCCTGCAGAATCTGCAGAATTCAGCATCGAAACGCCAAAGAATCCGACGAACAGGCATACTGCTGTAATCAGGAAGCGAATCTTTACATTCAGCTTCTTGCTGAGCTGACCACCGATGAATCCACCGATGCAGAAGCAAGAAATAGAAATCGTAAATGTCATCGAAAGCTGGGATACTGTCCAATCCGTATAAATTTCACTAAACGGAGTACGGAACAGCGACCATGCATAGATCAGGCCCTCGAACAGCAGAACTACTGTTCCGACAGCCAGATACAACCATCTTTTACTGTTGTTCATGTTTTTCTTCTCCTTACATTAATAATTGAGTATTTGAGTGATTTTTAATAAATATATTCATTTGAAAACCTTCGTATACCTCAACCGCGATTTTCAAACAAAAGACGTAAAATTTTATCACAATTCTGTTTCAAATTCCATATTTTCTTTGTCAATCATGCCGATTTTCACCTTACCGCCGAGGTGCTTCTCCGCCAGCTCGGCCAGCTCGGCTCTCGCTTCGAGAATCGCATCCAGATTGCTCTCGAATCCATCGATGATGTAGAGCATGTGGGAGGTGTTCTCCGTAATCATGCCTTCATCGCCCTGTCTCCAGGTCCATCTTCTCGTACGGATGTGACTTCCGGTCGCGTAGACCACTTCGCCGGCCTCTACCGGTTCGCGCTCTTCCGCACCGAACGGCAGGAACGTGTCTCCCTCCACCGATACGCGAACGCCAAAGGCGTCGTCAATCATGGTATCCAGGTCATGCGCTCCAATCGGCATGTGGTATTTCAGCGATACCGCATTTCCGAGATCCACGATGGTATTGATGGTCGGCATTCCCTGACCTTTCGCAATTCTCGTCATCAGCGCTTCAATGGCGCACATGTAGCGGTTCGGATTGATGCCAATGCTCCGGAACGCCTCGCGATACGGCTGCAGCTCCGGCTCATTCTTCACCTTCTTGCCGCTGTAGAATTCCGTGCACTTCTCCACGCTCTCCTCTAGGAAAGCAGCGATTTCCGCATTCGTTCCGGCATTATTTGCGCCTGCTACGCTAACCAGTCCGAATTTCGCATCCGGAATCTTGTCGAAAACATCCGCTGTTACAAAGAATTTCATCGGTTACCTCCTTGTCTCCTTATTTCATTTTCCCTTAACAATACCCTATCAATACCTTATATTATCTTGAGAATACCCTTGAATTCACTTCAAGGGTATTCTTCCGTCTCTGGATAAGATGATTTCTCCACCTCGTTGAAGCGATTCCCTCAGACGAACGAACCGCCACGCAGATGAGGTCATCTTCTGTCCCTTCACGAGATGGCTTCATCCCATCTCCGGAAGTGATGATATCCCATCATTCTCTACTCTTTAATAATGGCAGAGATGGTCTTGAACGCCGCATGGGCCGACGTCCGCATCGTCTCGTAGACGAACGTCTCGAAGGTGGTCACTCGGCATCCTGCTTCCCGAAGCTCCCGGAGCGCACTCTCGTGGTCCGACTTCTTCCGGGCGCCGCAGCAATCCTCGAGGATGGTCACATTGAAGCCGTGCTTCCGATAATCCATGGCTGTCTGATAGACGCAGATATGGGTCTCGATGCCGGCAATAATCACATTCTTACCTGCCATGACTTCCATCTCCTCCGCAAAGCCGGGCGCGTCATAGCAGCTGAAGGTTGTTTTTTCCTGCTTATTATATTCATGAATCGCGTTACGAAGATCCGGCACCGTCGGCCCCAGGCCGCGAGTGTATTGCTGCGTCAGCAGAATCGGGAACCCCAGCGCTTCGGCGCAGCGCGCCCATTTTACCGTATTCTTCATCAGCTGACCGGACTTCTTCATTGCCGGAACCAGCTTCTCCTGGAAGTCGATGAAGAGGCACAGCGTGTCGCGGTTGGTGATTCGCTGCAGGCCGTGGTAAGCGGCACGATCCGTGTAATCGATGTTAATCGGTGTGATGGTGGCGTAGCCGGCGGCGTTCGCGACCACGTCGATGTCATCATCCAGACCGTCCGGAATCGGGTAGTTGCCGCCCGAGTAATGCACCATGAAAGAATCCTTCTCCGCATGGTTCCGGTTCGGCTCGTCCTTCTCGCTGTTCTCGTTGTCCTCGATGTATTCGTGAGCCCCGGCATCTTCGCCGTCCTCCGGGTTCTCAATCACGAGCTGATCCAGGAAGCGCTTCGGACCGCTCCGAGTAATCTTCGTCCCCTTAATCTGCCAGGCCGGCATGTCCGGCGTGTTGACATTGAGAACGGTGGAAATATCCTGCTCTTTCGCCAGCTCCAGCAGCTGCGGCAGCATGCTGCAGATGTAATCATAATAATCCGGCACGTGATGCTCTACCGAGAGCGCAATGGAATGATATCCGCACAGCGCGCCTTCCATCGCCGCGCTGACGGTGCCCGAGTAGTGCGTATCGGCACCGAGATTCAACCCCATATTGATGCCGCTGACAACGAAGTCAATCGGGATATTCCGTTCGGTCATGGACTGCACGCCGAATTTCACGCAATCCGCCGGCGTTCCGTCCACCGCCCAGGCCTCCTCCGTGCCCTTGTACTTGCGCTTCTCCACACTAAAGGAATGAAGGGCCGTCATGGACTGCCCCTTGGCACTCTGCTGCACCTTCGGCGCAAACAGGTACACCTTCGTAATCAGCGAGAGCGAAGCAATCAGCCTTTCGATCCCCTTCGCTTCGATTCCGTCGTCGTTAGTTACCAGAACGTTGTACATCATAACCTCCTAAGCATCGACTTTTCTATTCTAGCACGCAGGATGCGCGCTTTCCACGTGAAATAACTTTACAAATTGGAACCGGGTTGCGTCATTTGCCTTCATCCCCCGCAAACGCTATAATACAAGGCATAAGGAGGAAAGCACATGAAGGCTTCACTTTCAACGCGAAAAATAATTCTCAACCATCTCATAGACGCCCGAGCGACCGGAGGGACAATTTCCGGCGCAGCGCTTGCCGCCGAGCTGGGCATTTCCCGCAATTCCGTCTGGAAGGCCATCCATTCCCTGCAGGAAGAGGGATACGATATCCGAAGCGAACAGAGCAAGGGATATTATCTCGCCTCAGCCGCCGACATCCTGTCACAGGAGGCCATTGAAGAATCGATTCGCCGGAGCGGAATTCCGGAATCCGTGCTCTCGATCCAGCTCTTCGATTCGCTGGACTCCACCAATAACTATTGTAAGAAGCTTCCTTATGACGGTCCGGCGACCGCCGTGCTGGCGGATTACCAGTCCAGCGGGCGCGGGCGTCTGGGGCGCACCTTCGTCTCCCCGAAGGGAACCGGCATCTATCTCACCTATTCTTTCAAGCCTCGTTTCCCGATTGCGCAGGTGACGTTGGTGACCACCACGGCAGCTGTCCTGACGCACCGGATTCTCTCCGAGATTAGCGGTGAGACCTTGGGTATCAAATGGGTCAACGATATCTACCGGGGATCGCGGAAAATCTGCGGCATTCTCACGGAGGCGCTAGGCGGTCTTGAGAATGGCAACTTCGAGCGCATCATCGTCGGCATCGGCATCAACTGCCTGCCGCAGGAATTCCCGGTCGAACTGGCGGGCAAAGCCGGATCACTGACGGACTTGGCGAATCCTGCTTGGGGCCGGAACGAAATCGCGGCATCGCTGATTGCAGCACTTCACCGCGCACTGGGTGAGCAGGAGAATCTGGACGACCCGGCGTACCTGGATTATTACCGGGAACATTGCTTCATCATCGGGCGCTCCGTGGATGTGCTGGAGGCCGGCAAGGCGCCGGTTCCGGCGTACGTAACTGGCATCGATTCCGAATATCGGCTTCTCGTCCGTACCGGTGAGGGCGAACGGGCGCTCTCCGGCGGCGAGGTGTCACTCAAGCTGTAGCGAATGCTGCAGCTTATTTTAATTATTAGCAAATTCATTATTAGTAGCTTCGACGGCGAATGTAACGCAGCTGTCGAAGCCGGCGGTCACAGCAAGCGACTACTTCTGCAATTTCATCTTCTCGTAGGCAGCCATGGCCTTTCCCACGTTGTTCACGAACATCTTGATCAGGATGCGAAGGAGCGCATCCGACACGCGGTAGAAATAGAAGACGACCACCTGGCAGTCGTCGGTGCAGAGGTCTTCCACCGGGCGCATAGTGAGGCCGACCTTGCCGGCGATGTGGCAAATCTCCCGGGCGGAGAGCTCGGTGTGCACGCGGAGCGTGATGGCCAGGCCGGAGCGGGAATCGACAGTCTCGATGTAGTCGGCGCCTGCTTTGGCGAACATCTTCATGGTCGTCTCAAGCTTGCCCGCATTCATGCGGCGGCACTTCTTGATGTTCCGGTAGTAATAGCCTTCTTCCATATAGATGGCTAGGCACAGCTGCTCGGCCTTCGAGCAGGTCTGGCTGTATTTGTCCTTGAATTTCTCAAAGATATCTGCCAGCTCCTTCGGCAACACCATATAGCTAATCTTAATCGCCGCGAAAAGCGTGGACGAGAAGGAACCCAGGTAGATAACGCGGCCGCTCCGGTCCAGTCCTTGCAGGGATGGAATCGGCTTGCCGAAATATCTCAGCTCGCTGTCGTAGTCATCTTCAAGGATGTAGCTGTCGTTATCCACCGCCCACTTGATTAGCTCGTAACGACGCGCAATCGGCATCACCGCACCGGTCGGGAACTGGTTCGACTGGTTCACGT
>CAVGMK010000172.1:0-4809 GCA_963630135.1 Oscillospiraceae bacterium | reverse complement strand
TTTGGCAAAATGGAAGGAACAATTATCATTTGCAATGATGCAGAAGTTACTGCCGCCACCCAGTGGCCGACCGGAGCTGCTATCGGCAGTGGATACACCGATCAATTTGACACAATGAATGGATTTATCGTTCTTATGGATAATGCCTCTGTTGCAACAAGTGTGTTAAAGCTTAAGGAGGCTGAGAACGGGAACAACTTGTCACTTAAATTCAACTATGATACAAAGCAAATTGAGTATGAGATAGACGAGAATGCCAGCAGCATCATCGGCAACGGCACAAATGCAACTCTTCATAATGTGCCAAGTGGCAGTTTCATCATTGGTACGGACGCTACAATCAACGGTGTGAAGGTTAGCGACACCGATGGTCTGGAGATTCTTAAGAAATATGTGAATTATTACATCAACGGCGAGGGCAAAGCCGAAAATCTGACCCTGCTCAACATCAAAGCGGAAGACGGTTCTTTCAAGGTTGAGGCCGAAGGTCAGGCTGTAGTGGATCAAATTCTCTACAATGGCAGCGAGACCGTCCCTACAGAACCGGGCACATATCCTGTTACCGTTGTGCTGAAAACAGGGGAGAAGACTACAATCAGTCTTGAGGTCGGTGAGCTTGAGGTTGCAGAATCAGAGCCTGACCCGGAACCAACACCTGACCCTATTGACACAGATCCTATTGAGACTGACTCTATTGAGACGGACGCTAACACAAACAACACCGGCGATGTCACTTCTCCGGAGACCGGAGACAACAGTAGCTGGATGTTCTGGACCGTATTGCTTCTTGTAAGCGCCGGCGCAGCAGGAACGCTGACTATGGTTAGACGGAAGAGATATGACCGGTAGAAATTACGGATGAAGTTATCCGCGTTGTTTGCGGAGTCGGATAAGTGATGAATCAGAAATATCAAGGTCCCGGGGCGCGGAAGCGGCTCGGGACCTTGTATTTTTGGCCGTTTGAAGCAAATGGCATCCGGCGGAAACGCCCGGCTTATCGTAATCTGTCGGCGGAACAGCAATCTGCGAAGCGCGCACGATCTGCACCGCCTGCGGCGGGCATTACAGCGAAGAAAATCCGCGACGTAGCCCAATCAATGGTCTGCACCTTTGTGTTTTCGCATGCAAAAATAGGAGAAATATTGTGAGGTTGCCCGATTTCCCTTGATTTATCGGGCGGCGGCTCGTATCATGGAATAAGAATGGACAAATAAAGGAGTTAATGCGTATGAAAAATTTCAAAACTTGGTACAAGAAGCATATTACCGGCGCGATTTTCACAGGGCTTGTCCTGGGAATCCTGACCGGCCTGTTCTTGGCGAATCGGTTCGAGATCGTGCTGGATGCGGCCAGCCTGCTCGGTAGCGTCTACATGAACGCGCTGAACATGATGATCTTCCCGATGGTATTCTGCTCGATCGTGATGGGAATTGCCAGCATCGGCAGTGCAAAGACCACCGGCAAGATTACCGGTGCAGCGATGCTGTTCTTCCTCGTTACCACGGCTCTCGCCAGCTTCGTCGGATTGATTATTCCGCGCCTGATTCATCTGGGGGAGAATGTCGATTTCGAGATGGCGGAATCCAATATCGAGGCGACCAAGATGACCAGCATCTTAGATACCATCAAGAACCTGATTCCGTCGAATCCGATTGCCGCTTTCGCGGAGGGCAATATGCTGCAGGTGCTCATGTTCGCCCTGATTATGGGATTCACACTGATTGCGATTGGCGAGAAAGGGGAACCGCTGCTTCGCGTCATCGATTCTTGCAATGAGGCGTGCCTCAAGGTTATCAGCACGGTTATGTACTTCACGCCGCTGGGTGTATTCTGCACCATCGTGCCGGTCGTTGCATCGAACGGTACAGAGACCGTTATCTCGCTGGCAACGCAGCTGATTATTCTGTATGTGGCTTTCTTCGGATTTGCGGCAGTGGTGTACGGCGCGTCCGTCAGCGTGCTGGGCAAGATGAATCCGCTGCATTTCTTCCATGCTATCATGCCGGCTGCGCTCAACGCGTTCGGTACGTGTTCGAGTTCGGCGACGATTCCAATCAGCAAATCCTGCATGGACGATCTCGAGGTACCGAATCAGATTTCCAGTATCGCCATTCCGCTTGGCGCGACGGTGAACATGGATGCGGTATCCATCCTGATGTCTTTCATGATCATGTTCTTCGCGAATGCCTGCAACGTGGAGGTCAGCATTCCGATGATGATCGTCATCCTGTTCGCGAACGTTCTTCTGTCCGTGGGTACACCGGGTATCCCGGGTGGTGCGATTGCATCCTTCGCTGCGCTGGCTACCATGGCAGGTCTGCCGACCGGCGTCATGGGCGTGTACATCAGCATCAATACGCTGTGCGACATGGGCGCAACCTGCGTCAATGTCATCGGCGATATGGCTGGCTGCGTGGTGCTGAAGGAGAAGCTGCATCTGGAAGAAGAGCTGGAGGCAGCGCCGGCTGTGGAGTAAGCCGGAGCGGGATTTCTACGCGTGGCAGCGAGGTAGCTGCGGAAATACCGAGGTTACTCTCGTCACTCACCAATAATCTTATTGGCTGTTCTCGCGGCCATAATCAGACACAAATCCGCAATTATTCACAGCTATTCACAACGGAGCGAATATTCACTGAATTTTCGGTGAATATTCGCTTTATTCATTGACGGGATTAATTTTGTGAATATAATGAAAATGAAGAAGATTCTTGAAAGGAGGTGCGACGATGAATTTTGAAACAGAGAATATAGAATTTGAATCTCAATTTACAGATGAAATTTACAAAGAAGTAATAGCCTTTGCCAACACCGACGGAGGCATTGTATATGTCGGAATTGATGATGATGGGAATGTGGTAGGCCTGACCAATGTAGACAAGGAGTACACCCGCATCACCAATGGTATTCGCGATGCCATCATGCCGGATGTCACGATGTTCGTGCGTTTCACTGTGCAGGATAACAAGGTGGTGCGTATTACAGTAAGCGAGGGAACCAATAAGCCTTACTATCTGAAAGGAAAGGGATTAAAACCAAGCGGTGTATTTGTACGCCAAGGCGCATCCAGTGTTCCGGCATCTCCTGACCAAATTCGTCAGATGATTAAGGAAAGTGATGGAGATAATTTCGAAGAAAACCGCTCCTTGGAGCAGGAACTGACATTTGAAGCAGCGGAGAAAATCTTTGCCCTGTATGATGTAGAATTCAGTCCGGAGAAATATCGGACGCTCGGAATTACACAGAAGAAAGACGATAGCTACACGAACCTTGCACTACTCCTGTCGGATCAATGCGCGCACACGACCAAAATTGCCGTATTCAGTGATGATGCATGCACGATATTTCGAGATAGCAAGGAGTTCGGCGGATCCATCTTCCAACAGTTCGAGGATTCCGTGAATTATCTGGCACTCTGCAACAAGACCCAATCCACAATCACTGGCATTTTCCGCACAGACAAGCCAGATTATCCGGAGCCGGCGCTTCGCGAGGCACTCCTCAATGCGCTCATCCACCGTGATTATAGTTATAGCGGTAGCATTATCATTAATGTCACGGATTTCAGGATGGAGTTCATTTCACTTGGCGGTTTGCTTCCGGGTCTTTCTCTGGATGATATCCGTTCCGGCATCTCCCAGCCGAGGAATAGAAATCTTGCGGAAATATTCCATCGTCTGCGTTTGATTGAGAGTTATGGTACCGGAATCCGGAGAATATTCAATCTTTACGCGGAGTGTCCAAAGCAGCCTCGGATAGAGGTAACCTCCCACACGTTCAAAATTATCCTTCCTAATATGAATAACATTTCCGATGACGCACCGGGGACGAGCGAAGAAGTATCTCCGCAGATGCAGAATGTACTGGAATACATCAAAGAAAACGGTAAAATTACAGAGAAAGAAATCAGTGAACTGCTTAATCTGAAGAAGACGAGAACATATACCATCGCCAAGCAAATGTGCAACCTGAATTTGATTCAGGCTGTCGGCAGAGGCGAGGGTAAATACTACACCTTGAAATAATACAATATGAATCTGGAACGAAAGTTAGCGTGCGAATGGTTGAATAGACAGAAAAGACTCGCAGCTATACTGGCTCATCGTTAGATTCCTACTCTAACTTCTGGGCATGGTATACGCTGTGAGTCTTTTTCATGTTAACAGATATACTGTAAGTTCTCTTCGTAATAGCGGATAGATAATGAATACACGGAAGCACACCCTACCACATCCGCGCCGCGAACGCGCGCGCCTTCTCCTCAATGCCCGGCACCTTTGCGATGGCGCCCGGGTCGTTGGCCGTCTCCACGATGGCGAAGCGGCTCGGCAGGATGAAATTCTTGTTGAAGTTGAACGCGCCCAGAATCTGCTCCGCCACGATGTCGCCGCCGCTGTAGCCGGAAACCACGAGACTGTATATCCTCTTGTGACTAAAATCATGAGAACGGAAGAGCGCAGTCATCCGATTGACCATGGCGGTTAGGTTGGCGCTGAGAGCGTCATTGTAATTCGGCGAGATAACCATCAGGGCGTCGCTCTCCAGGATGGCGGGGAAGACCTGCTCCGTAATGATTCCGCCATAGAAGCATTCGCCCCGTTCGCCGAAGTGCTTGCAGGCTTCGAAGGCGCAGCCGCGGCAGTCCTGTACAGCGCCGTTCCGCAGCGAGATTTCCTGTATCCGGACGTTCGACGGAAGGTTCTGACGAATCATATCCCAGAGCAGGAGCGTGTTGGATGTCTTCCGGGAGCTGGAATGAATGGCGGCAATGCGGAGCGGCCCGTCCGGCTGCGGAAACCGGAAGTCTAAGAC
>CAVGMK010000171.1:0-4924 GCA_963630135.1 Oscillospiraceae bacterium | reverse complement strand
CTGCAAAAGTCCTATGAGAAATGCAAGCAGAATTGCATTTCTCATAGGACTTTTGCTATAATGGAGTAGACAGGAGGTGCGGATTATGTATCGAGACATTATGAATGACCTTGTTCGGTGGAAGGACAGCCGCCGTAGGAAGCCCTTGCTTCTAACCGGCGTAAGACAGTGTGGCAAGACTTACATTGTCAAAGAATTCGGCAGACAGTATTTCGATGACTTCGTGTATATCAACTTCGAAGAGAATGAGAAGCTTGCCGCAATTTTCGAATACGACCTTGATGTTGAAAGAATCGTCAAGGAGCTGGAGGTCACATTACGGACTCGGATTACAATTGGCCATACACTTGTTTTTTTTGACGAAATTCAAGCTGCTCCGAAGGCTATCACGTCACTTAAATATTTCTGTGAGAATATGAAGGAACTTCATCTAATCTGTGCAGGTTCGCTCCTGGGTGTTGCATTGAAGCACGAGAATATTTCCTTCCCAGTGGGCAAGGTGAATCGAATGCAACTGTATCCACTCAACTTTAAGGAATTTGTCATCGCCGCTGGTGGAGAGAATATGATGGAAATGCTTTCGAACTGGCCTGCTGACCGCGAGATACCGGAGATTTACAGCCATCCAATGAGGAATTACCTTCGAGATTACTATATCGTGGGTGGCATGCCGGAAGCAGTAGCTGAATGGGTGGAAAGACATGATTATGACGAAGTAGAAGCTATCCAGCGAGAAATCTTACAGGATTATGCAGATGATTTTGCGAAGCACGCCCCAATCCCTGAAGTACCCAATATTCATTTAGTCTGGGATTCCATACCGGTGCAATTGGCCAGAGAGAATAACAAATTCGTTTTCTCCCATGTGAAGCAGGGCAAGAGAGCGAAGGACCTGGAAAATGCGCTTCAATGGATTATCGATGCAGGACTGGCATATAAATTGCCTCTGATTAGTAATGTGGAAGTTCCATTATCTTCATTTGCGGATGGCACGTACTTCAAATTATATCTTGCTGACGTTGGACTTCTTCGTGTACGTTCCAATATTGATTATCAGACGATTCTTGCCGGTAATTCGGGTTTTCGCGAGTACAAGGGGGCAATGGCGGAGAACTATGTCTTGACGGAATTGATTACTCAAGGAATATCCCCATATTTCTGGCGCTCCGGCAATACAGCCGAATTGGATTTCGTATATGAGAAGCATAATCGAATTATTCCGGTCGAGGTGAAATCTGCGGATAATGTACAGGCCAAGAGCTACCGCCTTTTCTGTAACCGATACACCCCGGAAACCGGCTTCAAACTATCCATGAAGAACATCGGGAACAATATCTGCGGCAGCACATCAACCTATAACCTTCCGCTATATCTCGTCTGGAACATGAAGCAGTATGAGCAGTAGGGACAGGAGCAGGATCATTTATCTCTGGGGGAGGTCGGAAACAACACCTGCGCGGCAGACAATCCACTGAACTCTATGGTTTTCGTTTTGGAAGATGAATTAGTATGAGATGTAGTGAAATTTTATTTTTAGCGGAGGAAAAAACAATTGCAATTGCACATTAAATCCAATAGAATGAAACAGAACTAGCTTTAGAACAGAACGAGAAAACTCCGCGGCTAATTTCTGAGCGTGTAATCTAGAAGTGACTAGACAACGCTGGAAAAGTTGGAAGGGATTGCAGAATTCTCGGGATGAATGCCTTATGGCGAACGCGTTGCCGGTGATACCGGTGCCGCTGATGCTGCCGATGATATCGGTGATGCCGATGCTATCGATGTTGTCGACAGCGTGGTTATAAGGCGGAAGCAGGGCAACATTGTTAGAACGATGAAGTGAAGAGGGAGAACACATATGGCACGCAAGAGAGATAAGGAAGGCGCGAAGAAGAGAATTCTGTCTACATCGGTTAGACTTTTCCTGGAGCAGGGATACAGCAATACATCCCCGACACAGATTGTGAAGGAAGCGGATGTGACGGTCGGTTCCTTCTATAATATCTTCAAATCCAAGAGCGATGTGCTGACATCGTTGTGTGAGTTCATGTTCGAGAACCAGTTCGATATCGCAACGGAAATTGTGGGCAAGGATGTGAGCGGCCCGATGATCTATGCGGTGGAGACATCCATTCAGCTGACGCTGGCGGAGCTGAATGAGAATATTCGGGACATCTACCTGGAGGTCTACACGGATCCGGACTTGCTGGATCTGGTGCAGCACAAGACCACCAAGGAACTGGGCAGACTGTTCGGTAAGTACCTGCCGGAGAACCGCGAGAGCGATTTCTACGAGATGGAGATTGGCTCAGCCGGCGTTATGCGCGGATACATGGCGAAGAAGTGCGACATGTATTTCTCCCTAGAGCAGAAGCTGCAACGTTTCCTGTGGATCAGCCTTGTTATCTACAAGGTGCCGGAGAATGAAATCCGTCAGATTATCGATGCGGTGCTGAAGCTCGATATCCGGAATGTCGCAGCGTCTGTGATGCACCATCTTTTCCTCAAGCTGGAGATGGTGTTCGACTTCCAGCTCTCGGAGGATGAGCTGTAGGGGAGACCGGAAGATTAGCTCATTCCGATGAGGAGCTGGATGCTTGCCCCGGAATGACGGATTGTGCATCATGCGTGCGCACCATGGCTGTACAACGTGGATGGACAACAGGATACACATCCTTTATTTAAGAATTCAATAAGCGCGCCCGTATCTGTACTTTATGCCGCGAAAGATGCTGCATAAGTACAGGTACGGGCGCTTTTCTGCTCTTACCCTTTGCTTTGTCTGCTAAAAATAAGTTCGAAAGTACAGGCTCTTCCGGCCTCGCGGAGAAAGAAAGGTCCATGGCGTCGGTTTCTGTAACCAAAATCGCCATAGGAGCTGGGTTTGTCAGGTAAAGTGTGTAAGTTTTTCGTCTCCTGTTACTTCTTGCTGAGGTTCTTGAACATCCCGCGAACCAGCTGGCGGCCAACGCTGGTAGCCACCGCCGTGGCAACCTTGTTCACGTTCCGCATCATCTGCTCGTGCTCTTTCTCACGCTGACGGGCTTCTTTCTCCTCCGCCTTGCGGCGAGCGGCTTCTTCTTTCTCTTCGGCTTTCTTGCGGGCTGCCTCTTCTTTCTCTTGCTTCTTTGCGGCTTCCGCGTCAAGCTTCGCCTGAATCTTTGCCTGTTCCGCTGCCTTCTTGTCGGCCTCTGCCTGCGCAGCCTGTGCCTCGGCGGCCTTCTGGTCGTCCAGCGCCTTCCGGTTCAGGAATTCGTAAGCGGAATCGCGGTCAACGGATTCATCATATTTCGCGCCGATAGCATCTGCTGCGATAACGGCCTGACGGTCTTCATCCGGAATGGACCCCATCAGGCTCTGAGGGCAGAGGATGCGGGTGCGCTTCACGATGGTCGGGCGCCCCTCTTCGTCCATGACGGATACCAGTGCCTCACCGGTTCCGAGCTCCTGTAGAACGTCAATCGTCTTCAGGTCCGGGTTCTCCCGGAACGAGTCGGCAGCTGCTTTTAGCGCCTTCTGCTCCGCCGGTGTATAGGCGCGCAGGGCATGCTGAATGCGGTTGCCCAGCTGTCCCAGGACGTCGCCCGGGATGTCGGACGGGGACTGAGTGATGAAGTAGATGCCGACACCTTTGGAGCGGATCAGCTTCACAACCTGCGTGATCTTCTGGAGCAGCTCCGGCGAAGCGTTGTCGAAGAGCATGTGCGCTTCATCGAAGAAGAAGACTATCTTCGGCTTCTCGGCATCGCCGGCCTCCGGCAGCGTCTCGAAGAGCTCAGACATCATCCACAGCATGAACGTGCCGTACATCACCGGGGAATTCATCAGCTTGTCGGCCGCGAGGACGTTGATGTAGCCGCGGCCGTTCTCGTCCGTGCGGAACCAGTCCATGATGTCCAGCGCTGGCTCACCGAAGAACATATCACCGCCCTGCTGTTCGAGGCTGACCAGCGAACGGACGATGGCGCCGATGCTCTGCTTCGTCATGTTGCCGTACGTCGTGATGTAGTCGTTAATATGGTCGCCCACGTAGTTGAGCATGGAGCGAAGATCCTTGATGTCGAGGAGCAGGAGGCCCGCGTCGTCCGCAATCTGGAAGACGATGGACAGGATGTCGGACTGCGTGTCATTGAGTCCCATCAGCTTCGCGAGCAGCAACGGTCCCATCTCGGAGACGGTGGTGCGGAGCGGGTGTCCCGCCTTGCCGTACACGTCCCAGAAAGCCGTCGGATACGCGTGATAACTCCAGATATCCTGGAGCCCGAACTTCGTAATGCGCTTCTGCATGTTCTCCGAATCCTCGCCCGGCTTGCACATACCGGCCAGGTCGCCTTTGGCGTCTGCCAGGAACACCGGCACGCCGGCGTCGGAGAACGACTCCGCCAGTACCTTCAGCGTGATGGTCTTGCCGGTGCCGGTCGCGCCGGCAATCAGCCCGTGGCGATTGGCCATCTTCGGCACGATGCATACGCGTTCGTTGTCGCTCTGACCCACCCATATCAAATTATCCGTATACATATAATCCCTCCTCGTCGATGTCTCTCAGCGTCTAATTGCTGATGAATAATCTCAGCGATATCTCCATGCGATTATTCGGCAGCGTCATGACCGGTCTGTCACATTCACCTGTCATACTTGTCTGCCGTATGCTGTAATTCTATCACATATAATCCGCCTCGCCTATATTCTCCCCCGACCAAAAATAAATGTCGCCACGCCCCATCCCCGATGGAGCGGCTCCCGGTTATGAACCTCGTGAATTCGTATGTCAGGGAGCCCACTCGTCATTCCGAAATTATTCTGAAAGACCAATTTCGGAATGATGGGTGGGCTTCCGCATGTGAAAGAATCCTGATGGAAACCTGAATAAATTCAGGAACGAGGCATACACTCTGGCAAAAAGGTCTTTCAGAATATTTTTGCC
>CAVGMK010000170.1:0-5060 GCA_963630135.1 Oscillospiraceae bacterium | reverse complement strand
GAAAGAATCCGGTATCAGGGATAGCAAGTATTGCTGGGATATCCTCAGTATCATAGTGGCGATAACGATTACACCGTCACAGACAGCCGCAAACCCCATAAAACGCGCGAACCCCGCCGCGGAATTGCTCTGCAGCGGGGTTCGTTATATGCCGGAGCAGCCGAAAAGCCTTATTTCATGCGGTTTTCGGGCATAGAAAAAGTCCACCGTAATTCTATCAAAATTACGGTGGACTTATGGCGGAGGACATGGGACTCGAACCCACGGGGCTGTTACACCTTACTTGATTTCCAATCAAGCTCCTTAGCCGCTCGGTCAATCCTCCATAGCGTCCATTGATTTCTGTCGCTCAATTATATTACCACAATCGGGGACCCCATGCAAGGAAAAAATCAATTCTTTGACAAGATTTGTGATATACTGGGGAGGCAGGAGACGATAGAATCCTAGGAGATGTGATAATTCCTGTATTATGGATAATTTCTTAGATATTAAGCATAAATATATTGTAGTAGATAGGAAGGATAGAAAGGGTATCATGAATCAGGAAACGAAGAGTAGCCGCATTCAGCGGGATATCGAAACGCTGGCAACATACAGCAGCGTCCAGTCGGCGGGATCAACGCGCTACACGTATTCGAAGGAATTCGCCGGCGCGCGGGATTATATTCGCAGTGAGATGGAAGCCGCAGGACTTCAGGTGCGGGAGGATGCCGTCGGCACAGTTATCGGCCGGCTGGAGGGCAGCCATCCAGAGCTCCCGATTATCATGACGGGCAGCCATTTCGATACGGTAAAAACAGGAGGTCGCTTTGACGGGGCGGCCGGCGTGGCTGCAGCGCTCGAGACCGCTCGGGTGATGCATGACGCAGGATTCCGGCCGAGACGCAGTATTGAATTTGTCGCGCTACCGGAGGAAGAGGGCGCCCGGTTCGGCTCTGCCCTGATGGGAAGCCGCGCGATGTGTGGCAAGCTGTACGATAATGAGCTGGAGCATACCGACGAGAATGGTATCAGCCTGCGAGAGGCGATGACGGAGTACGGATTAGATCCCGACCGAATTCCGGAAGCGAGAAGAAATCCGGAGGAAATTGAGGCATTTGTGGAACTTCACATCGAACAGGGACCGATTCTGGAAGCCGAAGAGGTGCCGGTTGGCATCGTCGATACGATTGTGGGGTTCCGTAGCTTCGACGTGCACGTAATGGGACGTGCGGATCACGCCGGAAATACGCCGATGAATATGCGGGCAGATGCATTTCTTGCGGTTGCCCGTGCGGTAACGCTCGCGACGGCAAAGGCGGAGGAAATCGGGGAGAACACGGTCTTCACCTGTGGATATGTGACGGTGGAGCCGGGTGCATTCAATATCGTGGCACAAGATGCCCGAATTCAGGTAGACTGCCGGAGCAGTAAGATTTCCAACGTAGACCGGGTGTACAAGGTCTTCTGGGAATCGCTGGATAAGAGTGTTCGGGATAACAAAGGACTGTCGTACGAGAAGTCACAGAAGATTCATTCGGACCAGGTATCGCTGGATGAAGAGATTCAGAAAATAATGGAAGAACAGGCCCATGAGGCCGGCATCCGAACCTGGCATCTGTTGTCGGGAGCGGGACATGATGCGATGGTTATGGCATCTATCGCGAGAGCGGCCATGATATTCGTGCCGAGCAAGGATGGCAGGAGCCACGTACCGGAGGAATGGACGGATTACGACGACTTGCAGAAGGGTGCCGAGGTGCTGTATCGGACGGTGCGTACACTGGCCGAAATGTAGCGCACAGAAATATAATCACGACATTGCGTATGAGTCTGAGTCGATTGTGCGTACTATCTTGAAAAGAGTATTTCGAATGGGGTGTGAAACGCATCGAAGAAACAAGATGTGACAGGACAGAATCAGAATATGAATGAGATAGATAGAGGGAGAAGCAACTGCTTCTCCCTCTTGTAATTCATGGATTATAGGCACCACTTCGAATCCCAATGAATCGTCGTAGGAATATATGAAGGCCTAACTTGCCGTCACACAGGCTGTCAGACGAAATTACCCGACGAATAGAAATTCGAAATTTGTTCCGAGCCTCTGATGAAACAGCCTAAGAATTCACCTTGAATACAATCTCGTAGCCGCGGCTACCGGACATGGTGATGTACGGCTTGCCGTCGCCATGGTGGTCGCTTGGCATGCCGTAGAGGTTCTGAAGACCGCTAATCAGGAGCTTACCGTAGCCCTTCTTGCCGTTGGTGCGGACGTACGTGCCGCCCATACCACCCTGGAGGGTGATGAATCTCGGTCCAATCAGATCGATGTTGCCATCTGTCTTGAGCGCAATCGGGTTGTTAGCGCAGGAGAGCAGATTGCCGTTCTCATCGAGTGCGCGGAAGCGAACGGCAGCGACATCGTAGGTCTTGCCTTCGCTTAGTTCCAGCGAGGAAACGCGAATCTCCAGGTCGTGCATCTTCATCGGAAGGCGGGTCAGTGTGCCGACAATCTTGCCCCCCTGAATGGCTTCGAACCGGTATACCGGAATCGTGTCTTCGGTGCCAAGGATGTATTTCTCGTACATCTTCTGAAGGATACTGTTCGAGATGGATTCCTTACGGCTGAATAATCCTTTCTTCGCCTCCTGGAAGTGTCCATAGCGCGCCCGGTGATTGAGCTGCGCACGGATTTCTTCCTGCTGTTCGGCCGTGTAATCGGACTCCGCCGTGATAGCGTCGCCGACGAAATCGTCCAGCAGAACCGGAAGTCCACGGATGATGGAATATTCTTTTAGCAGGGTATCGTTACGGTACATCCGGACGATATCCGCATTGGTGTAGAGGTACACGTCGCCCAGCGCCTGGTTCGGGTTCTCGCCGAAGGAAAGGGCAGATGAGAGCTCGAGGACCGGCTCGCTGTCTTGGTAGATGCGGTACGCGGCGGCGGCGAGCTTCGGGTTCCGGAACATGTCCATCACGCCGTGGTAGCAGATGCGGTCGGCACTGCCGTAATTCTTGTGGGCGTTGTAGTCCGTCATAGCGTAGCCGAAGCTGCCGCAGATGTCGTCCTGTTGTTCGGCCTGCTCGAGAGCGCCGGAGTAGAGGAGGGCCTGCTCGGTGCGGCGTGCCTCGCTGTCCGATGCGCGAGTCGGGAGTGCCTGTCCGCCAAAAGCACTAATCAGGTACGGCTTGGCGTTGTCCGAGGAGACATCGGCTTTCTTCCGGCATGGGCTGTGGTAAGCAGCCGGAATGCCGGCGTTATTGAACATGCCGGCGTTACCGATGCTTCCGGAATTCCCGGAATTGCTGCCGGATGCGCTATTGTATGTATAGTCGTTGTATGCGTAGATATCGGCGCTGATGTCCATGTGATCCGAGTTGCAGATTGCAGTCGTCTGGCGATTCGGATCCAGCTTGTGAATCAGGCCGTGGACGCGGCTATAGAAGTCCGCGTCGCGGGCGTCCTCGTTCACGGTGATGCCCCACGAAATAATCGACGGATGGTTGCGGTTCTGGATGACCATCTCCTGGATGTTCACCAGCTGCTGATTCTTCCATTTGATGTTGCCGGCGAATTTCGAGCCCGGAATCTCGCAGAGAACCAGGAGACCCAGTTCGTCGCAGCGGTCCAGGAAGGCCTTTGACGGCGGATACTGGGCACAGCGCACGGCGTTCACGCACAGCTCGTTCTTCAGGATGTTGGCGTCTTCCTTCTGCATGGAATCCGGCATTGCGTATCCGACGTATGGGTACGACTGATAGCGGGAGAGACCGCGGATGGTGACGCGTTTGCCGTTCAGGAAGAAACCGTCTGCGCGGAACTCCGCTTCGCGGAAGCCGATTCGGGTGGTGACGGTGTCGATGACTTTGCCTTCTGCCAGAAGTTCCGTGCGAATCTCGTAGAGGGTTGGATCCTCAAGGTTCCAGCGGTGGACGTTCGAGAGGGAGAAGGCCATGATGCCTTTGGCTGCAGGAACGAATCCCACATCTGTGAATTCCTGGTCGGAATCACAGCGGCGGATGCCCTGACGGATGTGAATCAGCGGTCCCGGGTTCTGAATCGATACCTTGCTGATGGCCTGGGCCTTGGAACCGTCGAATTTCGTGCGGATGCATACATCGCGAATGTAGATCTTCTCTTTGATATCGAGATAGACATCACGGTAGATGCCGCCGTACGCAAGGAAGCTGGAATGATTGCCGAAAGGCGGGATATTCAGGCTCTCCCGGGTGTCCAGCACGACCGAGAGCGTGTTCGGCTTGCCGTAGATGACATGGTCGGATATATCGATGGTGAAGGCAGTGTAGCCACATCGATGGGTATATACCTCATTACCGTTGATGAATATCGTTGCTTCGTGTGCCGCGCCTTCGAAGGTGAGCAGGAGAGACTTGCTCTTCCATTCTTCGAATATATACAGCGCGCGCTCGTAGCGGCACTTCATCTGGCATTCTTCTTCGTCGAAGCACTGGTACGGAAATTCTTTGCAGGTATGAGGAATCCGTACGGAAACATACGCCGCGGAATCGGCGTCTTCGCTGAATTTCCAGTCGTTATTGAGATATTTTCGCTCGTTCATAAGGCTACCTCACTTCGTATATACTAGGTTTTCGTGTGTTTTGGATTCTATTGTGCCACATGCGTGGGGATATGACGCGCCATGCGTGGTCATCGCCGGCAAGAACGGATATTGTGCCACATGCGTGTAATATGACAGGTATTTCGCTGATGTGATTCCGTCGGAGCTTATACATGTCGTAATTTCCTATAGTATCAGGGAAACTCGCCCGCGAAGGGCGGAATATATCCGGCTACATTATCGCATGTTCTTGGTACACCGCAGGTCTCAGTTCTGTCTTCCACCCTTGGTGCGGCCGGATGAATCGAAATTCGTCAGCTGGCGAACCACCTCCGCGGCGATAATCAGGCCGGCGGCCGAAGGGACGAACGGGGTGGAACCCGGTGTGCTTCGGCGGGAATTTGTTCCTGTACCGGGCTGCTTGCCGGAAGGTTCACTCGCGTGTCCGGTCGAATGTTCGATTGAATGTCCGTTCGAAAGGGCTCTTTGTTC
>CAVGMK010000169.1:0-5138 GCA_963630135.1 Oscillospiraceae bacterium | reverse complement strand
GACCAAAGAACGTGCTGATGATTGTGGGCATGAACAAGGTTGTGCGGGACATTGACGCGGCCATCAGCCGCGCGCGGAACGAGGCGGCACCGATTAATGCGCAACGCTTCGACCTGAATACGCCGTGCTGCAAGACCGGCGCGTGCTTCGACTGCAAGAGTCCGGATAGCATCTGTGCCCAGATGCTGATTACACGCCGTTCCATGGAGCCTGGCCGCATCAAGGTCATCCTGGTGAACGATGCGCTGGGATTCTAGGCTGCGCTTGTCGAATCATGGCAATTCAGAAATTTCTGCATAAGCAGTCTCTGTTTTCGAGTGAAACCTCACGCGTAATTTCCTCTGCAGAATACGAATAGAAAATACGCGAATTGTCACGAACCGTCATCTGGCATTCGCAAATCATTACTAGCGTCATTAGAATTTATCAACCGGAGGTTCCCATGGATAAATTACCAGCCAGTATTTTCAACGACGTCATCGGTCCTGTCATGCGCGGACCGTCCAGTTCCCACGTGGCCGGCGGCGCCCGCATCGCGAGCTTGGCCCGCCAGTCCATGCGCGGCCCGGTCGTTTGTGCCGTCACGGACTTCGACCCAAGCGGCGCCCTCGCCGAATCCCACACGGGCCACGGCACCGACATGGGTTTCGCCTGTGGCCTGCTTGGCCTGCCGCTCACCGACCCAACGGTGGACCAGTTCGAGGCCCTCGCCGCCCAGGCCGGCCTCACCATCGAGTACCGGATTCTGGACTACGGCGCCGTCCACCCGGGCAATTACCGCATGACGCTCACCGACCGCACCGGCCTCACCCGCCACTGGGAAGCCATCGCTCTGGGCGGTGGAATGATTGAGATGCAGAAGCTGGAGGACTTCGAGGTGAACATCGGCGGCGATTTCTATGAGCTGTTGGTTGTCGCAGGTTCCGATTCCCTGCCAAAAGCAGAATCCGCTGAAATCCGTCAGGTTTCCGATGAAGCAGACAAATGTACAGCTAACGATTCCGCATCTTCCTCCGCGTCTTCGTCAGAAGCAAACGATGACGAAGGAACGCGGGGAGCTGACACAGCGGAGATTTCCAATCAAATTCTCCGGATTACCGGACCGGCAGATTTCTCGCTGGAGAGCAAGGGGACGGGATGTGTTGCGTGGGATGATGGATACCGCGATGCATGCACCGGGGATATGGATTCGGCGTGTACTAACGCGGATACCATATGTTTAAATGGCGCGAACTCCGAGAACGCCAATTCGAATGATCCAACTTCAGAGATGAAGCAAGCAGTTAACGCCACCGATAGCGATGAGACACACTTTACGAGGCCAAATCGCATTCTCTTGAATTTCAAATATTCCCACGCGCTGGACGCTGACGACCTCGCCGCCATCCGCGCACTTCCGGGCGTCTTCGATGTCATCTATCTGGAACCGGTCCTTCCGACTCATTCCAGTGTGGACTGCGCGGTTCCGTACTCCACGGCCGCCGAGCTGATGGCGTACGCAGAGGAGCATCCGATGGAGCCGTGGGAATACGGTGCTTATTACGAGAGCTGCCGCGGCGGCAAATCCATGGATAAAGTCTTCGAGCAGATGGATGAAATCTTAGGGATTATGGAATCTGCCGTGGACAACGGACTCGCCGGGACGAAGTACCACGACCGCATTCTGGGACAGCAGTCCCACCTGATTGCAGAAGGCGAGGCCGCCGGCAAACTGGTGCCGTGCGACCCGCTGAACAACATCATCCGGTGTATCTCTGCCATCATGGAGAGCAAGAGTTCCATGGGTATCATCGTCGCCGCTCCAACTTGCGGCTCCTGCGGCTGCTTGCCGGGAACTCTTATCGGTCTCGCCAGATCCATGAATCTGCCTCGGAGTGAGGTAACCAAAGCACTGTTTGTTGCGGGGTTGGTCGGGATATTTTTCGCCGAGGAAGCGACATTCTCCGCAGAAGTCGGTGGATGCCAGGTAGAATGCGGCGCCGGATCCGGCATGGCCGCCGCCGGCATCGTGCAGCTGATGCACGGGTCCCTGGCGGAATGCATGGACGCCGCTTCCGTGGCACTCCAGAATATCACCGGACTCGCATGCGACCCGGTGGGCAACCGGGTGGAGGTGCCGTGCCTCGGAAAGAACGTGATGGGCGGCAGTAACGCGGTGTCCAGCGCCAACATGGTGCTGGCGGGATATGACCGGGTGCTTCCGCTGGATGAGACCATCCAGGCCATCTACGACATCGGGCAGTCACTCCCATTGGAGCTTCGCTGCACCTTCGGGGGACTCGGTAAGGCGCCGACGGCGCGAAAGATTCTGGAACAGACGGAGCGGCACTTCCGGTAGGGATGCTACGGATTTGTGGCTATCCTATCTCTACCGGATTTCTATCTGGCTCTATCAGATGGCTACTTCACGAATTTGCAAGGACGCACAATCGGGACGCAGATTCTCACAGAACAATTATCCATATGTTAAAAGCAGAGGAACTTGAATGGCCTGTATGGCTCCTTCAAGTTCCTCTGTTAATTCTCTATTCGGCTATTGCCGATTGTACAATGCGGGTGACTTCGCTTTCTGTCAGCTCCGCGAGTTTCGCAATTTCTGCTACAGACAATCCGTTGCGATGGAAATTGCGGATAAGTGTAGCCTTGGCTTCTTCTATACCTTCTGCTCTTCCTTCCTCTTTGCCATCTTCAAACATATCTTTGTATTTATCTTCGAGCGTCATATAGCTCACCTCCCAATCCTGGTTGATTCTGGCTCTGTCTAACTTGCTTTCTATTCTATCAGTTAGCTCCGAGCAAGGCAATCCAGAGATGATATAATCTAGGAAACTCCGAAGATCTGGAGGCATGTCTTCCTGCTTGCTTGTAGCATTAATAATTACCTTGTGTGTTCCATCGCCGTATTCAATGGATTTATCTTGTCGGCAATAACCTTCGAAAATATAGACGGGTAAACCACGACCATACATATCAAATGTGTTGATGAAAATAATATAGCTATTCTTCAATTCGGAATAACTTGCGCCTGCCCGAATCTGATTGACATCCGCTACACCTTGATAATAGCGGCTCCGCCACGGAATGTTGTAATGATTGGTTGTCTGCATTTCAATGTCGTAGATGGTGTCGTCATCTTCGAAATACACGTCGAACCGGACGCCCTTGCTTTCCGGTGTGATTTTAATATTCTTCTGACTTTCCGGCATTTTAATGGATGTGACCTTCCTATCCAGTAGTAGTTCAACAAGATCCTTGCAGATATCCGGATTGGTCTGAAGAATGTTGCAGAACATGAAATCATCTGTGAAAGTTAGCTCATGATACGATTTGATTCTAAGTGGCATATTCCACCTCCTAAATAATGATTAGAGATAATTAGATTATGCCGGCATTTATTCACTACGAATTCGTACGCCCATTATATCCAGACGATAACGAAATGAAAGAGGGTTCGAGCAAAAAGGACCAGAAGGTCCAATTCGAGGACTAAAATGGGCGATTCGTAAACTTTTGCGTCGTTCTGGTGATTCTGGAATCATCCCGAAAAGATAGAATTGCGTTATCTTTTTCCCTACTCAGATTTTCTAATCTTCAATTGCAAATTCATACATACCGAATAACAGGACCCTTTGAGACCTATTTTAATAGGGATAGCAGCAACCGCTACCATCCCTACTGTCATTTCCAATCAATAAGCTTTTTCCCCGTAACTGAACACCAAGAAACAGAATCATTGTATAGGTACAGCGCCCAGAAAACACACTCCCAGAAAACTTTGAATATTTTCTCTGCTGTCAGAATTTCGAATTAAAATTCAATTGTAATCGGACATTCTATCGATCAACATATTTTGCAATCATTGAAGGGACCTTTTGAGAGGCACCCATAACTGTTGTATACTCGTATATTCCGGATGTTACTCCGTAAGCAGTAACCCAGTCATCTTCAACAATATCGCAGTCGCTTGGGACGCATACCATGTACACATCATCATACGAACTTCCGCCGCTGGAAATACGGAAGTACTTATTACCAGAATCATCCTCTCCGCAATCTTGCACCACTTTACCATAAATTTTAATATACTTTCCGATACTTTCTTTTCTCAATTGGCTTTTGTATCCTATCGTCTTACATTTTGCTTTATACTGCGCCTTGGATAGTGTGGAACATTCAACTTTAAACGTAGTTTCTTTGCCATCCACATTAATCTTTATTGTGCTTGTGGCTCCAGCCTTAAGCGTCACTGGATTCTTGATTTCCCAAGTGGCGTTCTTGGATCCCGTATTTACACCAGTGTCAAAATTCTCGGTAACGGTTATATTGCTCTCAGAATTAATTTCTGTCCCGGCTTTAGTATCTCCTGAATACTTTATGTCATACCCCATGCTTTTTCGCGGATTTTTGTATTCGTCCGTATTAAAAGAATTCTTCACCAAATTCAGCAATTCGCTTTCTCCTCGAACAGAGCCTTCTTCAAAATTTACAGTCACGCAGAACACAGCATTATCTGCCGAAATCTCACTATATGTTCCCATAAGATCCTTGCCCTGCCTAGTATCCAAGAGCGGCATATCAATGACAACTATGTCGATTCCCCTTTCCTTGGTAAGGATTCTCCATTGATTCTGAATTTCCTCATAATTTCTACCAAGTCGATCAATGCTCAGAACATAAAGAACATCTCCCGCCTTTAGTTGCCTCACAAGTTTTCTGTAATTTGGCCGGTCAAAGTCTTTTCCAGACTGCTTATCTATAAATATACTGCCATCCGGCACTCCAACCCGCACCATCTCCAGCACCTGTCTTTCTTCGTTCTGATCTGCGCTCGACACACGCACGTACCCGTATACTTCCGACATTTCTTGTTCCTCCACATGTATTGTTACAATATAACAAACTTCTATTTTCATGCTAAGCGTCAATGGATAGTTCGTCCCTAGCTTAAAGAATTTTCCTATACCCAAGGGATAAACGCCGGTGAAGTTCCGATGATGGGCCATGTAAACACCGCCTCATCGGGAACTGCATTCTTCAGAAAATTTATTTTTGCCGGAATAAGGAATGCACTTCAAAGTCTTTACTTTTCTTGGAATAAAGTGTAGAATTTGGGAACAAAAGCAACAAAACGCAACAAA
>CAVGMK010000168.1:0-5205 GCA_963630135.1 Oscillospiraceae bacterium | reverse complement strand
CACCTGAATGGCATAGGTCTCACGGGTGGATTTCCGATTGAGCTGGCTCAGGACCTGGAAGTTGTCCAGAGAGCCGGTGGCCTCGACCAGCGGTTTCCCCGGGAAGGTGCAGCCCGCCCAGTTGGCAGAGAAAGCCATCCGGCGTGCCAGCGCCTTGGTGTAGAGGTCGCTGGCGCCATCCACGATGATGCCGCCGACCGCGCCGTCCAGGCAGTGTGGATGCATGCGGAAGGCTTGCAATAGGCGGTAGTATTCCAGGTTGACGCCGGCATCGGAGAGGCAGATGGCGAAGATGACGCGTTTGCCCGGCATCGGGATGTCGTCGAGCTCGGAGATCTTCTCCACCAGCGTGACCTTGATGCCTTCGGATTCAAGCTTCAACAGGCAGTCGCCCAGCACCTGCTCCATGCGCGAGATGCGCCCCAGCATCTCACAGATGGGGCGAATTACCAGGAGCTCTTGCGGTTCATTATCATGAGCATTATTCTGCGCGGCGAGCGCTCTGGTCGCAATTCCTTGCGCCGGCCGCGACTTGCCGCTTCGTAATCCATCGGAATGGCGATCTGAATAATTCGATTTATCTACACCTGCTTGTTCGCCATTATTCACTCTGCCCGCGGCCGGCTCGCCGCCAGCCGCTATCTTTGTCGCATCCGCACGGCAATTCGCCTTCCCCCTCGCCGCGCAGCTATTCCCTTCGCCCACGGTTGCGTTCAGATTCACTTCGCCATCCGGCTCTTCCTCGCTACCGAATGTCGCACAGGTTCTCGTAAGCATTTCGTATCCTTTCATAGAGTGATTCCGGCACTTCTGCGTCCTCCCATTCCCAGCCGTCCGGCGTCAGGCGGTTTCGCATCCCGAGGAATGCGCCCCGCGCTGCCGTGCCGAGGTAGAGCGAGCCGTAGTGCCACTCGCCGCGTAGCGTCAGCAGGATGGACAGCGCCGCCGAGGACAGCGCCGGAGCGATATACGGCTTGAAGCCCAGGTCGCGCACCTTCATGTTGGCGCTGACCGTCAGGTCGGTGAGTTCTCTCGACAGCGTATCATCGTAATGCTGGAGGCTGTTGGCAATCACCAGGTCCGCGCCGTGCGGCCCGAAAGCCCGGCCCTCCGTCAGGTAGGATGCGAATCGCGAGTCGCGCTCCGCGAAATATTGCGCGCGCTTGTGCATGACCCCCAGGCCGTAGCCCTGAATCTGCCATGGCGCAAGGCCGGAGGCGTCAAGGAACGCGGCGCACAGATTGTCCACCGGATCGCTGACCACACAGACCAGCCCCTGGTAATTCGCTTCCCGCGCCAGGTTCGCATAGTGCCGGATGATATCGCGGTTGGCGCCGAGCTGCGCCATGCGCACATCCACGCGCGTCCCCGGCTCCACCGGCGGAATCCCGCGGCTCGCGCAGAAAATCAGGACGTCCCCGCGGAAGAGCTCTTTCTCCTCCGCCACGAATACCGGCGGGAGCGCCGGCCCTTCGAACGGGTAACCAATCTGATTGATCTCCATCTCCAGCCGCGCCGTGTTCTCCTTACGGATATCGCAGATGCCGATGGACTCGATGACATCGCTTCCCAGGAGCCGCAGCCCGATGAGCATCGTCGTTCCCACGTCGCCGAGCGCCACGATATATACGCGGCATTTCCGCTGGCGCGGAATCGGACGTGCCCGGAGGGAAACACTTTCTTTTACCAGATTATGAATGTACATCTATTCGTCTACCTCACTTTCACGATATAAGCTCAGGCGTCGCATCTTCCGAATGTCGCTCTCCAGGTACTGGGACGGGGAGATATGCTCATTGTAGCTAAGGTCCGTGCCGAGCACCGGCGTGCGCGGACTGCTGATGATGGCACCCAGCCGGTGAATCGTCAGCTTGCGGCCGTAAGTCGCCTGATATTCCTGCTCCAGAACGCGCAGGATGTCGCGCGCGTTCTCCAGGCAGGTCATGGAGTATTTCTGGATGTGGTCCAGATTCCGGCCGCCGACGAAGCTGAAGGATGTGTATGGCAGGATAAAATTAATAGAGCGTGTCGCGGAGCCGTCCGGCTTCTCGATACTGTCTCCGCCGATGAACGGGTAGCAGTCCCGTTCGTTGAGCCACATGGAGATGGTCGGGATGAAGTACGCGCCTTCCACCTCCCGGCCGCGGACGGTCATGGTGTCGCGGGCGTTGCCGGTGAGAAGCCCCACGATGATCTTGTGCACGTCGATGCCTTCCTCCCGGAGAATCGGGTCAATCTTCTGGATGCGCTGCCCTTTGTGCAGGAGGTCATCAATCAGCACAATCGGGCGGTTGAAGGATTTGAGCGTGCGAGCCTGGTTCTTGAGGCTTGCGTAATCCTCCGCCTCCCGGATGGTGAAGCCGGAGAGGTCATTGTGGAAATACTTCTCCGTGTAGAGCGCTTTGGTGACCGTATTCGGGACCGCTACGTCGGAGAGCGCTTTGCCGAACGGCACCGCCAGGAACGGGCCGCGGCGGCGACTCGGGTCCGGAATCGTGGAGACGCCGTTCTCTTTCGCTACCAGGTCGATGATCTTGCTGTAGACCGCGCTGGTGTTGAAGGACAGAATCAGCTTGCCCGGGAACATCTCCGTGAAGGTGTGGAGCAGCTTGTTGTGTGCGTCATCGATGGCCTTCTGGACGCGCGGCACTTTGTTAAGCGGTGCTTTGATGACCGTCTCCACGTCGCGGAAGATGACAATCGGGTTCGTCAGGTCTACGGCATAGACCGGGTGCGCCGGCGTATCCGAGATGTTCACGAAACCCTGCTTGCGCAGCGTTTCCACCACTGCGCCGTTATATCCGGCGGCGTCCACCGGGTGGTAAATGGCGTACGCGAAGTCCTTCGACAGGAGGCCGGTCAGCAGCTCCGTCAGCAGAATCTGGCCGAGGTTGCTGACGGAACGGTTGGCGTTGGCGTAGAACGCGCCGATGACCGCAATTCCGCCCCGGGCGTGGTTCCGGATGGTGGCGGTGACCTTCGGATCCTGGAATTCCGCGAGCAGGTCGTGGGTCTCGAAGCGCTTCGCCGACGCGAAAGCCGCGAGCTTCTGCGTCTTGTGCCCGCACCGGATGTATATCGTCTGGACGCCCTCCGAAGCCGCGTAGCGCTCCACCGCATCGAAATCATAGCCCTTGCGTTCTAGCTCCTCCCGGAGCTCCGACAGCTGCTGCCCGTTCTCGTGCGTGTACCCGCTGATATCGAGATCCTGCGCCTGCAGCACGTGCTTGTACGCCGGCTCGCGGGAGTAGAAATTCTTGTCGTAGATGTAATTCTGTACAATCGGGTCGAGCAGCTTCGAGATGTCCCGCCCCATGTCGATGTTGTCGCGAATCCGCGTCGAGCTGATGTCCTCGTAATACTTCTTCAGCTTGAGGTTCACCACCTTCCCGGTAATCGGGTAGGTGTGCCCGTCCTCGTCGAGCTTCTTCGATTCCCGCGCGAAAATAATGTGGTTGAACGTGTGAATCGACGTCTCACACGGTTCGAGCTTGTAGCAGGACGAGTTGTCCACCACGTCGGTGCCCACGGCAATATACAGTTCTTTTCCGTCAAAAATAGCCTTCAGCCCCGCGAGGTCGTCCGGGTTGGCGATATTGACCGGGATGTCCTCCGGAAAGATATACAAGCCTTCCTCGTCCGCGATGGACATGGAGAGAATGTTCTCCCGCAGCATGTGCGGCAGCGTCTTCTTCGACCAGGAGAATTCGTCAATCGCCAGGTAGACATCATAGCCCATGTCCCGGATGGTGGTGGCAATCGCCTTGTGACCCAGGCTGAACGGGTCGAAGGTCCCTGGGAAGAAGGCGACTTTGTCTCTCACCGGGAAGCGGAACTCGCCCACCTCGGTCTGGTATTCGGAGATGAAGCGGTAGATGCCGAGAAGTACCGCGGAATTGTTGTAGAACTGCAGCTCTTCGCGTTCGTGGACGGCAGGCGGGATAAGAGTCGTCAGTCGCTTGAAGCAGTGAACCGCGATGTCGTGCTTCTGTTCCAGTGTCAGCGACGGGCTGCTGAAAATATGCTTCCCCATCATGCGGAACGCTTCCTGTGAGAGCGGCGCATGGTAATAGGCGAAGCCCTTCAGGAGGAGCCCCAGCAGGTGGGACTTGCGTGCTTCGCGGCGGCCTTCTTCTTCCTCGAACTGATAGATGTCATATTCCTCCAGCATAACGGCCAGTGTCTGCAGGGCCGCACAGGAAGAGCGTGCGTTGGCGTTGTTCAGAAGGTTCTCCAGCTCCCAGACCACTTCATCCAGTTCCTTCGGCGGCAGGTAGAGTACGATGACGCCCAGCACGTTCGGCAGGAACCGGGTGAACTGGTAGTCATCGATCTCGAGACCGTTGAAAATCTCAATCATCAATTCGTTGACCTGGTCTACCGTCAGCTTCGGCAGAATCTGGAACAGGGCATCCGCAGCGGCCTTGCGCACCGTGATGGTCTCACTGTTCTTAATCAGGTTCGAGAGGTGAATCGCAATCTGAAGGATGCGGTGCTGTCCCACTTCCGTATCCAGGGAAGCGAGCATGTACCGCAGGTTGCTCAGCTTGCGGTTCCAGGAAGTCTTTGCCTTGAGGTTATCCAGGAACATGGCAGAAAGCTCGGTGTCGGACAGTGTCTTCCCGGAAATCCCCAGGATATCCCGGCGGCGGACGTCGATGCTGCCATTTGAATCGCCGAAGAAGTGCTCCATCACATCCAGCGTAATGAGGTCTACGCTCTGGGAGTACATGCCGAGGACGTCCTTGGAGAAGAACCGAATCGCCTGGATGAAGGAATCGGTGCAATATTCCGGATTGATTCGAAGCGCCGTAATCATAAGCACCATAATCTGCTCTTCCGAAATGCCATCGACGTCGTAGCATTTCTCCAGAATATCCAGATACAGGTGACGCCGTCTCGGTTTGCACTCGTTCAGTATAGCCTCGACGAAGAAATCCGCACTGGCGGTAATCAGTTTCTTGTGCTGCTCGGTAATCTTGTAATCCGGGTGCAGGATGCGGTCCAGATATGTCTGGAACTGGTACAGATTGGTGGATGTGATGTCCTGCGCCGGCACATCCTTCGGCAGTTCTTTCTTGTATTCCTCCCGGTAGTTGGCAACAATCCGGCCCATCAGTCGGGATGCCTGTTCGCGGATGTCGCTGGCATTGTGCGCCAGCATCTCGTAGAGGAAATTCAGCGTCATCGTCTTCTGCTCTTCCG
>CAVGMK010000167.1:0-5210 GCA_963630135.1 Oscillospiraceae bacterium | reverse complement strand
GGTCTTGGAGACAGCAATTGAGGAATTCCAGCCAGATGCGGTTATCTGCGTCGGGCAGGCAGGCGGAAGAAATGGAATCACCATCGAGAAGGTGGCGATTAATCTGATGGAAGCTCGTATTCCGGACAATGACGGGAATCAGCCGGTGGACGAGCCGATTAAACGAGATGGCGAGAATGCATACTTTACCACGCTTCCAATCAAGGAGATGGTGAAGAAAATGTGTGAAGCCGGTATTCCGACATCGATTTCTTACACAGCAGGCACCTTCGTTTGCAATGATTTGATGTATCGTTTGCTGTATCTTATCGATAAGAAATATCCATCCATTCGAATGGGCGGCTTTATTCACGTACCATTCCTTCCGGAGCAGACAGTCTCCATTAAGGGCGGTGCTCCTAGCATGTCAGCAGAAACGATTGCAAAGAGTCTCGAAATCGCCGTCAGCGTTGTCGCTGATAATCTGAACGGGAATGGCGAATCCGTCTCAGAAGCAATGGGCGAGACCCATTAACCTTCTTGAAATGTAAATAACGTTATCGCTAAGGGTATAACACAGATGAATAATGCGTAACGCAGGGAATCCCGGGATGTCATAATTTCTCGGGATTTTTTGCGTGCTTCGTTTACTTATTTTTAACCACCCATTTATTCGAATCGTTAATAAGCTTATATCAGTTGGTAAATTATCATTCCCGGGAACCGTTGCTACAATATCGGTAAAGCAAATCATTCTTAAGAATATCAATCACACAGTTGCGACTTTATGAGATGAAGAACCGAAGAGAAAGGAATCACATTATGGCTTCGAAACAAATTTTCAACTGGTCCGAGACCAAGACGGGACTGATGACGCTGCTGTCCCGGAATGCAATACTGATTATTGCAATTAACGTATTGAATCAATGTGTAATTAACTTCAAGAACAGCTGGAGAAGTTTGGCAGTTATGAAGGATGCGGGACAGAGCCCGGTTACATTAGGACTGCTGATTTCCTTCCTGATGATTGTAGCCATGTTCACCAGACCGGTTTCCGGCGGAATGATGGACGCGCTCAGCAAGAAGCTCAAGGGCCTGACGGTAGCTGTTATGGCAATCAAAGCATGCGTACCGCTGCTGTTCTTGGTCTCCCTGAATAAGACCTGGCTCTATGTTGTATTCTTCATTGACTCCGTTACCTGGGCGGCTGCACATGTAATTGTTACCGCAATGATGGCCGTTATCATTAACCGCAAAGCCCTCGGAAGCGGATTCGCTATCATGACCGCGCTGACCGTAATTCTGGCATCCTATCCGCGTGGTTGGGGCGTGAACGTATACAACTCCATGGGACTGACTCAGACCGCGTGGATTACATTTGCGGCTGGTATTGTTCTTCTGCTGCTGGTACTTTGCATTGACAACAAGAAGCTGCAGGAGGAATATCAGGCTTCTGCAATGAAGAAGCAGGAAAAAGCAGCACTCGCCGGTGCGGCAGCGACCGAGAAGAAGGGAATTCTCAGCAAGATTACATGGTCCGCTATTCCTCTGGCACTCCTCATGGGTTGGCCGTATTTCTATCAGAGCCTGATTACTACTTACATGCCGGTATATGCAACGGATAACGGCTTCAACTATGCAAGCGCTACCGCTATCGGCGGAACTATCGCGGGTATTGCCACCATCTTCATTGGCGTACTTTGCGACTTCATCAGCCCGTACTTCGTTGTATTGGCCGCGTACCTGATTAACTTCATCTCGCCGATTGCGCTGATGAATGGCGGATCCAACCAGATGTTCATGCTGGGTATTATCCTCTTCTACAGTATGTCCAGAAGTGGAACGATGCCGCTTCAGATTCTGAACTTCCGGAAGCACGATGTAGAGCAGCAAGGTCAGGTTTCGGCTACGAACTTCTTCTGTATGGACCTGTGCAGCATCATTTCGTCTACACTTTGCGGATATCTGGTACAGAATTCGGGTTATACCGGTTCGTTCAAGGCTTTCGCTATCCTGAACGGAATCATGGTTGTTGTTCTGATTATCTTCATGCTCTATTCCTTCAAGAAAGAGAAGAGCGCAAAGGCAGCAGCGGCAGCAGAATAATTTATCAGATAGAGGTTAGAGGTAAAGGAGAAGTACATGAGTAAGAATTCATTGTTTCAGTATATCGATAATAATTCTGAGAGATTCAATGATTTCAGCGATCTGATGTTCGACAATCCGGAGACCTGCTATAAGGAGTTCAAGACTTTCGCTTATCAGAAAGAGTTCATGGAGAAGGAAGGCTTCTCCATAACGACTCCTGTAGCAGGAATCGAGACAGCGTTCATTGCGGAATATGGGGAAGGTAAGCCTGTAGTCGCCATCGTCAGCAGTATCGATGGACTGCCGAATCTGAGTCAGGTTCCGGATATTTTCGAGGAGAAACCAATTGTCGAAGGCGGCAACGGTCATGGCTGTGGCCATCATCTTCTGGGCGTTGGCTGCATGGAGACCGCATGCGCACTGAAGGAAGCGATTGCCAGCGGCGAACTCAAGGGTACCATTAGATATTATGCCTGCCCTGCAGAGGAAGGTGGTGGCGGTAAGGTCTTCATGGCTCAGGCGGGTGCCTTTGATGGAATCGATGCGATTTTCACCTGGCATCCGATGCCATCCAATAGCCACGCGGGCGGAAGCCTTTCCTGCGTGACCGTTCGTTACAATTTCGAAGGTATTGCCGCACACGCAGCGGCGGAGCCATGGGGCGGACGCAGTGCACTGGATGCGGTGGAACTGATGAACACCGGCGTACAGTATCTGAGAGAGCACATCCTGCCAACCAGCCGAATCCACTATGCAGTCACCAATTCCGGTGGCGACGCACCGAACATCGTGCAGGCACATGCAGAAGTGCTGTATTCCATCCGTACGATTGATGATGACTCTCTCGCGGATGTCTTCGCCAGAGTCAATAAGATTGCGCAGGGAGCTGCGCTGATGACGGAGACCACGCTGGTGGAGCCGAAAATCATCAGTGCATACAGCGAGAAATTGGTGAATAAAGTACTGGATGACCTGATTGTTAAGCAGTTCGACGAGGTGCCGGTTCCGGAATACACGGAAGAGGAACTGGCCTATCTCGAGAAGTATAAGAACCTGGGAGGTAAGCCGAATTCGAAGGAAGTCATTGACCGTGGACTCTTCAACATGTCGGATCTTCCGCCGCTGGCATCGACGGATATGTCCGATGTTAGCTGGATGGCACCGACCTGTAATATCGGAATCGCTTGCTACGCAATTGGCACGAAAGGTCACAGCTGGCCGCAGACGGCACAGGGTAAGTCCTCGGTCGCACACAAGGGAATGCACCGCGCAGCGAAGCTGATGGCAGGTGGCGCATATGAGATCTTCACGAATCCGGAGTTGGTCAAGGCCGCTCACGAAGATCAGGAGCGTCTGGTAGCAGGCAGAACATACAAGAGCCTGATGCCGCTGGTAGATAATCCGGCAGAATTCTATGGATAAGGAAAGGGTATTGCATGAAACTCAGCAATAAGTATGATCACTATTATAACTATGAAGAAATAACAGAAATACTGAAAGGCTATGCTTCCAATTACCCGAATCAGATTAGACTGACTTCCCTCGGGACTTCCGATGAAGGCCGCGAGATATGGATGGCAGAGATGACGGATACGGCAACCGGAGACTACGACAGCAAACCGGGATTCTATGTGGCAGGTCATTTCCACGCGAAAGAAATGGTCGGGATGATGGTCTCCATGTACTTCTTGGATGTGTTCCTGCATAATCCGGAAGAACCGGTGATTAAAGACATCATGAGGCATTACACGGTTGCCGTCATTCCGGAACCAACACCGGATGGCCTGGAATTCACGCACGCGGGGGGCTTCGCCCGGTCCGTGAACCGCGTGACTCCTCCGCGGAAGAACCTCCCACCGGGGGTCTATCCGAAGGACCTGGACGGCGATGGCTCGGTTCGATTCATGCGCCGGAAGAATCCGAATGGTGCGTGGAAGAAGTCGCCGGAAGATAACCGGCTGATGATTCCAAGAGAGGAATATGATGTCATTGGCGAATTCTATGATGTGTGCGCCGAAGGCATGATGAATGGCAATCCGGAGATGGGCATGTTCGATATGCCAGATCCGTATGGCAACGACTTCAACCGTAGCTTCCCTTATGTATGGAAATCCGCGGATGTGCAGAATGGCGCGGGTCAGTACCCGATGGAGAACCCGGAAGTACAGGCAATTGTGAACCTGCTTTTGGCCAAGAAGAATATCTGTGCATTCCTGATGTACCACACGGCAACCGGTTGTACTTTCTATCCGCCGGCATCCCTGTCGCCGGAAGAAGCACCGAAGCCGGATATGCAGCGATACATCGATATGTGCAATATGATTAAGGATCAGATTGGATTCGACTACAGCAATCTGAACGATATGTCGGTACGGGATAAGAGACCGGGATATGGCTCCTTCGATGATTACGCTTATCTGGCGCGTGGCGTTTTTGCCTATGCTATGGAGCTCTGGGATTTCGCAACGCAGGCAGATACACCGATCATCTGGAAACGGCCGAAGAACCAGTCGCATGCGGAATGCAATGCGCGGGAAGTTCAGGTTCTGGACTGGCTTCAGAATGCATCGAAGGAGAATCTGTTCCAGCCTTGGACGACCTTCGAGCATCCGCAGTTCGGAGAAGTTGAAATCGGCGGTCTGGATACAGTACAATCGATGTTGAATCCGCCGAAAGATCTGATGATGAAGGAGATTGAGAGAGCCTATGCTTGCCAGATTCGTCAGATTCTGATGCTCCCAAGAATTGAAATTGCCAATGCGAAGGCCATTCACCGGGAAGATGGACTCTATGAGATTCATGCGGATGTGGTCAATCAGGGATTCTTCCCGACATATGGTACGGTCAAGGCGAAGATGAACCGCGTGGTTGGACCGGATATGGCATCGCTGACCGGTGAAGGCGTGGAGGTTATCGGAAGTCCAAGCGTGAAGCCAATTGATTATACCGAAGGAAGATCGGCGACCAAAGCGGTATGTGACAATGGAAAATATATGACATTCGGTGCCGGCAGGAATGTCCAGCATCTCAGCTGGGTTGTTCGGAACGACAATGTAGCCGGTGTTACCATTCGGGTATTGAGTGAACGCGGAGGAACTGCAGTAGCAGAAATCAAGATGTAATAACGAATGAATAGCGGGAGA